>NZ_JAQOWX010000068.1:0-31044 GCF_028462495.1 Paucibacter sp. XJ19-41 | reverse complement strand
CGCGGGCGATGGCCACGCGCTGCTGCTGGCCGCCCGACAGCTCGGCCGGGTAGTGGCGGGCCCGCGAGGCCAGGCCGACCCGCTCCAGCGAGTCGCGCACCCGCTTGGCCCGCTCGGCGCTGTTGAAACCCCGGTAGCGCAGCGGCACCTCGATGTTGTCGGCCACATTGAGGTCGCCGATCAGGTTGAAGGCCTGGAAGATGAAGCCGATCTTCTCGTTGCGCAGGCGTGAGCGCTGCGCGTCGCCGAGGCCGCTGACGTCGACGCCGTCGAGCTCGTAGCGGCCGCTGCTGTGCGCTTCCAGCAGGCCGGCAATGGTCAGGAAGGTGGTCTTGCCCGAGCCCGAGGGGCCGGTGACGGCGACGAACTCGCCCTCCCTGACGGTCAGATTGAAGTCGCGCAGCGCATAGGTCTCGACCATCTCGGTGCGGTAGACCTTGGCCAGGCCGGTCATCTTGAGCATTGCTTGTGTCCCTTCAGTTGGCAATCGTCACCCGGTCCGCGCCCTGAAAGGCGTCGGCACCGGCAATCACGACCCGGTCGCCTGCCTTCAGGCCGGCCAGGATCTCGATCTTGTCGAGGCTGCGCGCACCCAGGCGCACGGCCATCTTCTCCGCCACGCCCTCGCGCAGCACATAGGCATGGGTGCCGCCGGCCTCGTCGGCAAAGCTGCCGCGCGCCACGCTGAGCACCTGCTCGCGCTTGTCCAGCAGCACGCGCACCGACAGGCGCTGGTTCTGGCGCAGCTGCTCCGGCGCCTCGCCGTCAAAGCGCAGCCGCGCCGCGACCTCGCCGTTGACCACCTCGGGCGAGATGCTGCTGACCCGGCCGCGCCAGCTGCGACCATTGCCGCTGATATCGCCGGGCATGCCTATCGCCAGCTCGCGGGCAAAGCTCTCGCCCACCTGCATCTGCAGCTCCAGCGCCGAGAGGTCGACCACGGTCAGCAGCGGCGCGTCGCGCGCCACCTGGGCCCGCTGCGCCACCAGCAGCTGGCCCACCTGGCCGTCCACCGGCGAGCGCAGCTCCAGCTCGGCGAGCTGGCGCCGCAGGTCCTGCACCAACAGGTTCTGGCGCTCCAGCGCCTGGCGCTTGGCCTGGACATCGAACTTCAGGCTGGCCTCGCTCAGGCCGAGGCCGGACTCGGCCTGGGCCAGCGTGATGCGCGCCTTCTCCAGCGCGTCGCGCGCCTGCTCGACCTGCATGCCGGCGGTGGCGCCGGCCTCGAAGGCCTGGGTCTGGCGGGCCAGGTGGTTCTGCGCCGTCTGCCGGTCGATCTTGGCGTTTTCCCAGGCGCTTTGCAGCGCGGCACGCTGCTGGCGGGCCTGGACCTCGGCACGCAAGAGCTCGGTGCGCATCGCGTCGGCATTGCTCTGCTCCTGGGCCAGGCGGGCATTCAGCTCGGGGCTGGCGATGCGGCCGAGCAGCTGGCCGCGCTTGACGCCGTCGCCGGCGCGCACCTCCAGGCTCAGGCTGCCGGCCTGCGGGGCATAGAGGGTCGGGCTGTTGGCCGCGACGACCCGGCCCTCGCCGGCCACATCGCGCACCAGCGGCCCCAGGGCCACGGTGGCCACGGTCAGGCGCGACAGGCTGACCGAGGCCTGGCCGGCGGCCAGGCGCTGCACCGAAGGCCAGACGGCCACGGCCGTCGCCAGGGCGATCAAGGGCAGGGCCAGCATCAGCAGGCGGCGTCGGCCCGAGCGGCGGGGCAGGGGACGGTCTTGGGCAGAGGTGTCGCGGATCATGCCGCTCTTGATTGCAAAGCCCGTGCCTGCCCCCGGTGGACGGGAAAATTATTGAAAATCAATGACTTAATGCGCGGGGTGTTGGCCGCTTCGGTGTCCGCGGACAGCTGTCCGGACGGCCGGCGGACAGTCGGGCAGGGGATAATCGGTCGATGAACGCCCCCCAAAACGACAAGCTCTCTTTTGCCCAGCTGCCGCTGAGCCCCGCGATGCAGGCCAATCTGGCCCAGCTCGGCTACACCCAGATGACCCCGATTCAGGCCGCCAGCCTGCCGCTGGCCCTGGCTGGCCAGGACGTGATCGCCCAGGCCCAGACCGGCAGCGGCAAGACCGCCGCCTTCGCGCTGTCGCTGCTGCATCGGCTGGACGCGGCGGATCTGCGCGTGCAGACCCTGGTGCTGTGCCCGACCCGCGAGCTGGCCGATCAGGTGACCCAGGAGATCCGCCGGCTGGCGCGCGCGGCCGACAATATCAAGATCCTGACCCTGTGCGGCGGCTCGCCGATGAAGCCCCAGATGGACAGCCTGGGCTTCGGCTGCCATATCGCGGTGGGCACGCCGGGCCGGGTGATGGACCATCTGGAGCGCGGCAGCCTGAGCCTGGGCAAGCTGAACACCCTGGTGCTCGACGAGGCCGACCGCATGCTGGACATGGGCTTCATCGACGACATCAAGACCATCGCCAAGCAGGCGCCCAAGACCCGCCAGACCCTGCTGTTCTCGGCCACCTATCCGGAAGCCATCGTCGAGCTGAGCCGCCAGTTCATGCGCGAGCCCAAGGAAGTGAAGCTCGGGGCCAGCGATGTGACCCGGGCCCCGCCGCAGATCCGCCAGCTGGCCTACGAGGTGGCCGAGAGCGAGCGTCTGCATGCGGTGTCGCTGCTGCTGAACCATTTCCGCCCGGCCAGCACGATCGCCTTCTGCAATACCAAGGCGCAGTGCCGCGATCTGGTCGATGTGCTGCAAGGCCAGGGCTTTGTCGCGATGGCTCTGCACGGCGATCTGGAGCAGCGCGACCGGGACCAGGTGCTGATCCAGTTCGCCAACAAGAGCTGCTCGGTGCTGGTGGCCACCGATGTGGCGGCGCGTGGCCTGGACATTGCGCAGCTGGAATGCGTGATCAATGTCGACACCACGCCCGATGCCGAGGTCCATGTGCACCGCATCGGCCGCACCGGCCGCGCGGGTGCCGAGGGCCTGGCGCTGACCCTGGCCAGCCTGGACGAGATGGGCCGCATCGGCCGCATCGAGCAGATGCTGGGCAAGGAATCGAGCTGGCAGTCGCTGGACACCTTGACGCCCACGCCCGGCCCGGTGATGCAGCCGCCGATGGAGACCCTGCAGATCCTCGGCGGCCGCAAGGACAAGATCCGCCCCGGCGACATCGTCGGCGCGCTGACCGGCGAGGCCGGCTACGCCTTCGAGCAGATCGGCAAGATCAATGTGACCGAGTTTCACAGCTATGTGGCGGTCGAGCGCAGCATCGCCCGCGAGGCGGTCGTGCGCCTGTCCAACGGCAAGCTCAAGGGCCGCAAGGTCAAGGTGCGGCGCATGGCGGACCTGGCGGAGCTGTAAGCGGCGTGAATAGCTGGCGTTTCATCCCCCGATCGCAGGAGTCGGGGCGCTGAAACGAGACCTTTGCACGCGCAGTCCGCGTGGGGCCGCCTAGGCTTGATCCGTGCAATGCCTCAGGAGCCCATCATGGACAGCTCACGCAGCCCCTTCGAACTGCGTTTCCAGTCACTCTTCGACACCGGCAAGGCCCTGGCCTTTCCCTGCGACGAGCGCGGCAATGTGGCGCTGGACCAGCTGAGCCCGCGGGCGCTGACCAACTATCTGTTTGCCCGCACCGTGATCGGGCGGGAGTACGCGACTCCCGCCGTGCTTCTTACTTGCCCCAGCCGTCCCGCAGCCCGGTGACCTTGTTGAAGACCGGCTTGTCGGCTTGGTGGTCGACCGAGTCGGTGATGAAGTAGCCGTGGCGCTCGAACTGGAAGTGGGTGCCGGCCGGCACTGCGGCCAGTGAGGGCTCCAGATAGGCCTGGACGATCTTGCAGCTGTTCGGGTTGATCTCGGTGATGAAGTCGATATCGCCCGCGCCCGGTTGCGGCACGGTGAACAGGCGGTCGTACAGCCGCACCTCGGCCGCAACGGCCTCGTGGGCACCGACCCAGGTGATCACGCCCTTGACCTTGATCGCATCGGCGCCCGGCGTGCCGCTCTTGGTGTCGGGCACGATGCTGGCCAGCACGGCGGTGATATTGCCGTCCGCATCCTTCTCGCAGCCCGTGCACTCGACCACATAGCCGTACTTCAGCCGCGTCTTGTTGCCCGGGAACAGACGGTGGTAGCCCTTGCTGGGCACCTCCATGAAGTCCTCGCGCTCGACCCACAGCTCTGGGCCGAAGCTGAAGTCGCGCTGGCCCAGCTCGGGCAGATGCGGGTGGGCCGGGGCGTGGCAGGGCTCACGGTGTTCCAGCGAGCCGAAGATCTCGGCGAAGTTCGTCAGCTTCAGTTTCAGCGGCTCCAGCACCACGCTGGCGCGCGCCGCCTTGCCTTCCAGATCGGCGCGCAGATAGCCGTCCAGCACCGAGTAGTCCAGCCAACTATTGGTCTTGGTGGTGCCGGAGCCGTCCACCATCGCGCGGATGCTCTCGGGCGTGTAGCCGCGTCGGCGCATGCCCACCAGGGTCGGCATGCGCGGGTCATCCCAGCCGGTCACATGGCCTTCCTCGACCAGCTGGCGCAGCTTGCGCTTGCTGGTAACCACATAGCTGAGGTTCAGGCGGCCGAACTCGTACTGGCGGGGCAGGGGACGGGCCAGCAGGCCGCCATCGGCCAGGTGCTCCAGCAGCCAGTCGTAGAAGGGGCGCTGGTCCTCGAACTCCAGCGTGCAGATCGAGTGGGTGATGCGCTCCAGCGCGTCCTCGATCGGGTGGGCGTAGGTGTACATCGGGTAGATGCACCAGGTGTCGCCGGTGTTGTGGTGGGTGGCGCGGCGGATGCGGTACAGCGCCGGGTCGCGCAGATTGATATTGGGCGAGGCCATATCGATCTTGGCGCGCAGCACCATCGCGCCGTCGGGATGCTTGCCGTCGCGCATCTCGCGAAAACGCGCCAGGTTTTCTGCGGGCGAGCGGTCGCGGAAGGGGCTGTTGGTGCCGGGCGTGGTGAAGTCGCCGCGATTCGCACGCATCTGCTCCGGCGTCTGCTCGTCGACATAGGCGTCGCCGGCCGTGATCAGGTGCTCGGCCGCGCGGTACATGAAGTCAAAGTAATTGCTGGCGTAGAACAGGTGCGAGGTGGTCTTGCCCTCGGACTCGGCATCCCAGCTCCAGCCCAGCCAGGCCACCATCTCCTTGATCGCGTCGACGTATTCCTGCTCTTCCTTCTCCGGGTTGGTGTCGTCGAAGCGCAGATGGCAGATGCCGCCATAGTCGCGCGCCAGGCCGAAATTCAGGCAGATGGCCTTGGCGTGGCCGACGTGCAGATAGCCGTTGGGCTCGGGCGGGAAGCGGGTGCGGATCTTGGCCGGGTCCAGCGGGCCGGCGCCGTGGTGCTGCGCATCGCCCGGGCTGCCGGCAAAACGGCGCTCGCCCTGCATCTGGCCCTGGCCTTCGAGATCGCGCTCGATGATGGCGCGCAGGAAATTATGGGGTTTCAGAGCTTCGTCATTCGTCGGCTGGGACATCGGGGGGCAGCGCGCGGGCGCTGTCGGGGTTGGTGTTATTGGTTGGCGATTTTATCGGCAGGCTGGATCGCGATCTTGCGGCCCCGCAGCCTGATGGGCGCCTCGGCGCGGGCACGCAGCTGGCCACAGCCGCCGTCGACATCCTGGCCGGCCGAATCGCGCAATTTGGTCAGCACGCCGCGCTGATGCAGGCGCCGGGCGATGTCACGGGCCTTGTCCCAGCTGGGGCGGATGAAGGGCAGCTCGGGCACGCTGTTGTAGGGAATCATGTTCAGCAGGCCGAACTTGCCCTTCAGCAGCGCGACGATGCCGTCCAGCTCGTCCTCGCCGTCATTGATGCCGTCCAGCAGGGTCCACTGGTACTGGATCGGATAACCGCTGGCGCGGGCATAGGCCTCGCCGGCGTCGACCAACTGCTGCGGCGTCAGGCGCGGCGCGCGCGGCAGCAGCTGTTCACGCAAGGCCGGCTTGCTGGTGTGCAGGCTCAGCGCCAGCGCCGGCTTGACCGGGCCTTCCAGCAGGCGCTCGAAGACGCGCGGGTCGCCGACGGTCGAGAACACCAGGTTCTTGTGGCCGATATTGCCGGCCGTGCCCAGCAACTCGATCGCTTCGATGACGTTGTCGAGGTTGTGGGCCGGCTCACCCATGCCCATGAAGACCACCTTCTTGACCGGTCGCAGCGTGCGCGCCAGTGCCACCTGGGCGACGATCTCGCCGCTCGTGACCTGGCGGATCAGCCCGTCGCGCCCGGTCATGCAGAACTGGCAGCCGACCGCGCAGCCGACCTGGCTGGACACACACAGCCCGTCGCGCGGCAGCAGCACGCTCTCGACCATCTGCCCATCGACGAGATCGACCAGCAGCCGGGCCGAGCCGTCCTCGCCGGGGTGGCTGGAGCGCAGCCTGGCCAGGCCTTGCAACTCGGCATCCAGCGCGGGCAGGGCTGCGCGCACGCTCTGTGGCAGGAAATTCTCGGGGCGGCGCCGGCCCTGCTCGTGCGGGCGGGCCTGTATCCAGTCGCGCAGCAGACGCTGCTCATGCTGGGGATTGGCGCCCAGCGCGCGCAGGCGCTGGCGGATGGTGGAGATCTGCATCGGGCAAGCCGGCCACGGCAGGAGTAGGAAAATGCGGGGCGGGACCGGCCGCTCAGTGTAGTGCTGCGTCGTGCAAGGTGTGTCGGATCAGCGCCGGCAGCTCCTCCAGCGTGTTCTGCTTTTGCAGCACGGCACGCACGCCGACGCGCTGGGCACCGGCCAGCAGCTCCTCGCTGATATAGCCCGAGCTGACCAGCACAGGCAACTGCGGGCGCAGTCGGCCGACTCGCTCGGCCACCTCCAGGCCCGACATTTCGGGCATATTGAAATCGGTGATGAACAGGTCTGCCGGCACTGTCGGGTCGGCCAACGCGGCGAGGGCCACATCGGCCTGCTGGTAGCAGCTGACACGGTAACCGCAGCGCTTGAGCAGGCGCTCCACCATCAGCACCATCACCTCGTCGTCGTCGAGGTAGAACACATGCTCATGGCCCTTGGCCTCCAGCTCGGCCGGGCGGGACTCGGCGCCGACCTCCGCAGCGGGGGCCTCCGTCAACGGCAGGTAGAGATGAAAGCAGGTGCCCTGGCCGGGCTGGCTGTCCACGATGATGCCGCCATGATGGGCGCTGACGATGCCGTGCACGACCGCCAGCCCCAGGCCGGTGCCCTGGCCCACCGGCTTGGTGGTGAAGAAGGGTTCGAACACGCGCGCCAGCAGTTCCTCGGACATGCCGACGCCGGTGTCGCTGACCCAGAGATGGGCGTAGTCGCCACGCGGCAGCCGGGCCAGGCGTGGATCGGCCGCTTCGTCCAGGTGCTGGTGTTCCGTGCCCACGGTGAGCCGGCCCGTGCTGCCGCTCAGCGCATGCCAGCCGTTGGTGCACAGATTCATCAGCACCTGCTGCAACTGCGTGGCATCGGCCCGCACGCAAAGCTCTTCGTCACTGAGCCGCTGCTCCAGCGCGACCCGGGCCGGCAGGGTAGCGCGCAGCAGGCCTAGCGACTCCTCGACGATGGGCCGCAGCGGCTGGGCGTGCATCTGCTGGGTTTGGCGGCGGCTGAAGGTCAGGATCTGCTGCACCAGATGGCGGGCGCGCACGGCCGCCTTGTGAATCTCGTCGAGAAAGTTGCGCACCGTGTTCTGCTTGGGCAGGTCCTGGCGAGCCATGCCGACATTGCCGAGTATCGCGGCGAGGATGTTGTTGAAATCGTGGGCGATGCCGCCGGCCAGCGTGCCTATGGCTTCCATCTTCTGTGTCTCGCGCAGTTGCAACTCCAACTGGTGCAGGCGGCTTTCGGCCTCGCGTTGCGCGCTGATGTCCTGCGGCGAAAAAATCAGTATCCGGCCCTCGTCCGACTCGAATACCTGGGCCGAGATCAGGCAGCGCATCACCCGGCCCGTCTTGCTCACCAGGTCGACTTCGTAGCGGCTCAGGCTGCCGTCGGCGCGCAGACGCTCCAGATAGGGCTGACGCTGTGCATAGTCGGCCCACAGACCCAGGTCCCTGGGCGTTTTCCCGAGAAACTCGGCGGCCGTGTAGCCGAACAGTTCCAGAAGGCTTTTATTGGCTTCGAGCAGGCGGTCATCGGCCATGCGCAAGAGCGCCAGCGGCATCGGCGAGTGGTGGAAGATATTGGCGAACTTGGCCTCGCTGCGCTGCAGCAAAACGCGCGAGGCGCCCAGCCGGCGGATATGCCAGAGCAGAAAAAAGCTCAGCAGGCTGACAAAGCCCAGCATCGCTGCTGCGAACACCAGGCGGTCGCGGCTGCGGATGCGCCAGCCGGCCAGCACATCCTCGATCTCGCGGGCATAGAGCGCAGTGACCGGATAGCCGTCGACCCGCTTGTAGAAGTACAGGCGGCGCCGCTCGCCGTCGGCGTCGAGGAAGTTGCGGCCCTCGAAAAATCCCTCGCCGCTGCCGGCTTGCAGACGGGAAAAATTCGGCGACGCCGACAGTTCACGGCCTATGTGCTCGTCCTGAAGCGGCGCGCGTGCGATCAGCCGGCCGTCGCCCGACAGCAGGGCCACCTGGGCATTGCTCTCCTTGGCGATATGGACGTAGAAGCGCGAAAAATAGGACACGCTGATATCGGTGCTGAGCACGCCGTGGTACTGGCCGTCGCCGCTGCTGTAGTTGCGCGCCAAGGGCAGGATCAGCTCACGGTCATAAAAGCGTGCGAATGGTCGGCCCAGCACCGGCGCGGCCTGCTGCGGTTGCGTGAGCAGGCCGGCGATATAGCCGCGATCATCGGCATCGATCTGGTAGGCGGGATAGTCGATCGAGCTGACGGTGGCCACACCCGCCGTATTGACGAACTGAAAAGAGGTCAGGATGCGATTGAAGGGCTGGGCGCGGCCCAGCACCTCGCGGATCAGCGCGTCGCTGGCCGGCCGGTCGCGGCGCTCGTTCTCGATGGCACGCACCAGGATGTCGAGATTGCCCTCGGCGTCGCGCAGGATCTGCTGGGCATGCTCCTGCAGCAGGCGCACCGCCGTCAGGCCATGCTCGCGCTCGGCGGCCAGGGTCAGGGCCTTATCCTCGCGTATCGCCAAGGCGGTCTGGGCCACGATGGCCAGCAGGGTCAGCGCGACAAAGAGCAGCAGGGCCAGACTGGCGCCACGCGAGCTCTCGCCGAAGCTGCCCAGCCGGGTCAGGAGTTTGGGCATCGGTGCCACGGGCGTCACTCGTAGATGCCGGTCCCCAGGCACAGCTCGGGCTGCCCGGGCACACGCTCGACATAGCCTTGCTTGCGCTCCACGACCTTGGTCAGCGGATGAGGCCATTTGTAGCGCACCCAGCCGCGGCCCTCGGCTGTCGCAAAACAGACGCGCACCAACTCTTTGATCAGGTAAAAGCCGTCGGCGTCGCGCATTTCCATCATGATCTTGCCGCGAATATTGGGGTTCTTGCCGTGGATGCGCTGGAAACCGTTGGGCGCCACGCTATAGAGATAGAGGTCGCCGTGCGGATTGATCGAGCTTCGGCTGTTGAAGGGGCTGTCCAGCCGGTTGAATTCGGCCGCTGCCTTGTCCGGCCCATGGGTCTTCAGGAAGGCCTGGGCTTTTTGCATCAGCAGCAGCGCATCGGCCTCCGTGCTGCGGCCTTGGGCCTGGGCCGCCGCGACGGCGACCAGCGCCAGGGCCAGCGTGCCGAGCCTGAGTGAGCAAAGGATTGTGGTTGTCATGCGTGAGGCCGGGCGGGCGAGGTTGAGTGCGTGCCAAGCCAGCCTAAAGAGCTTGGCCTCAGGGCGCAAGAGGTGGCGGCCCGGTTCACCCCGGCGACCCCGGGCGATTCGTGGGCGCGAAACGGGTGCTAGCCCTTGGGTGTCGGCTAAGCTGCGTGCTCGCGTTCTCTCCCTCCGAGCTCATGACCCAATCCCGTGTTCTCAACACCGTTCTGCACGAACGCCTGATGTCGGCCGAGGCCGCCGCCGCGCTGATACCGGCCGGTGCCCATGTGGGCATGAGCGGCTTCACCGGTGCCGGCTACCCCAAGGCCGTGCCGCAGGCGCTGGCCGCGCGCATTGCCGCCGAGAACGCGGCCGGGCGGGAGTTCCGCATTGGCCTGTGGACCGGCGCTTCGACCGCGCCCGAGCTCGATGGCGCGCTGGCCAAGGTCAACGGCGTCGAGATGCGCCTGCCCTACCAGTCCGACCCGACCAGCCGCAAGCGCATCAATGCCGGCGAGATGGAGTACACCGACATCCATCTGAGTCATGTGGCCCAGTACGTCTGGTTCGGCTTCTTCGGCAAGCTGGACGTCGCGGTGATCGAGGTGGCCGGCATCCTGCCGGACGGCCGCTTGATCCCGTCCACCTCGGTGGGCAATAACAAGACCTGGCTGGACCAGGCCGACAAGATCATCCTCGAGGTCAACCACCGCCAGCCGGCCGCGCTGGAGGGCATGCACGACATCTATTACGGCACCGAGCGGCCGCCGCACCGGGTGCCGATCCCGCTGACCCAGGTCAGCGACCGCATCGGCGAGCCCTGGTTGCGCTGCGATCTGAGCAAGGTGGTGGCCGTGGTCGAGACCGGGCAGGGCGACCGCAACAGCGTCTTCGCCGAGCCCGATGCGGTCTCGCGCTCGATCGCCGGCCATCTGATCGAGTTCCTGCAGCAGGAGGTCCAGCGCGGGCGGCTGACGCCGGCCCTGCTGCCGCTGCAATCGGGCGTCGGCAATATCGCCAATGCGGTGCTGGACGGGCTCAACGCGGGGCCGTTCGAGGGACTGACGGCCTATACCGAGGTGCTGCAGGATGGCATGCTGGCGATGCTGCGCTCGGGCAAGCTGAGCTTTGCCTCGGCCACCGCGCTGTCGCTGAGCCCGGTCGCAGCGGCCGAGTTTGAAGCCCATATCGAGTTCTACCGTTCGCGCATCCTCCTGCGCCCGCAGGAGATCAGTAATCACCCCGAGCTGATACGGCGTCTGGGCCTGATCGCGATGAACGCGATGATAGAAGCCGACATCTACGGCAACGTCAACTCCACCCACATCATGGGCAGCAGCATCATGAACGGCATCGGCGGCTCGGGCGACTTTGCCCGCAACGCCTATCTGTCCATCTTCATGACGCCGTCCACCGCCAAGGACGGCGCGATCTCCTGCATCGTGCCCATGGTCTCGCATGTGGACCACACCGAGCACGATGTGCAGATCATCGTCACCGAGCAGGGCCTGGCCGATCTGCGCGGCCTGTCGCCCAAGGAGCGGGCGACCCTGGTGATCGAGCGCTGCGCCCATCCCGACTACCGCCCCGCGCTGCGCGACTATGTGGCGCGCGCCCGCGCCGGTGCTCCGGGCCTGCACACACCGCATCTGCTGGACGAGGCCTTTGCCTGGCACACGCGCTATCTGCGCCAGGGCACGATGCGCACCGACGCCCCATGATTGTTCGCGACCGCCCCTCGGGCCTGCGCCTGTTCTTCGTGCTGCGCGGCTCCATCCTGAAGCAGATCCGAGGCCCGCTGCTGGCCAATATCGCGCTGGCGGTGCTGGTGACGGTCACGCACGGCATCTTCTTCGAGCACAAGGTCATCGTCACGACGATCCCCTTCACCTTGATGGGCCTGCCGCTGGCGATCTTCCTGGGCTTTCGCAACAACGCCTGCTACGACCGCTACTGGGAGGCGCGCAAGCTCTGGGGCGACCTGCTGCTGCGCAGCCGCAACCTGGCCCGCCAGGCGCTCAGCCTGATCGATCTGCCGGGGCAGCCGACGCTGGGCCAGCTGGATGATGTGCGGACCCGCTTGATCCTGCGCGCCATCGCCTTTGCCCAGGCGCTGAAGCACCAGCTGCGCGGCACGCAGGACCACGCTGGCGAGGTGCAGGCCTGGCTGCGGCCGGTCGAATGGCAAGCCCTGACCCCGGCGGTCAACAAGTCGGCCGCGCTGATGCTTGCCATGGGGGCCGACCTGAAGCAGGCCTGCGAGCAGGGGCTGGTGGACAGCGTGCGGGCGGCCCAGCTCGATGCCACGCTGTCGGCGATCACGGCAGCCGGCGCGGCCTGCGAGCGCATCAAGAGCTCGCCGCTGCCTTTTTCCTACAGCCTGCTGCTGCACCGCACCGCCTACCTCTACTGTTTTCTGCTGCCCTTCGGCCTGGTCGACAGCATCGGCCCGATGACGCCCTTCGTCGTCGCCATCGTGGCCTACACCTTCTTCGGCCTGGATGCGCTGGGTGACGAGATCGAGGAACCGTTCGGCCTGCTGTCCAACGACCTGCCGCTGGACGCGATCTGCCGCAGCATCGAGATCGATATGCGCCAGGCCCTGGGCGATACCGCGCCGCCGCCGGCGCTGCAGCCGGTCGATTACTGCTTGATGTGAGCCCCCCGCTTAAAATGCCGCGATGAGCAATTACGCAATAGGTCTGCAGCCGCGCTGCTATGCGCTGGTGCCGGCCGCCGGCGTCGGCGCGCGCTCGGGTGCCGACGGCCCCAAGCAGTATGTGCCGCTGGCGGGGCGGGCGATGATGGCCCATACCTTGGAGGCGCTGGCCAAAGTGTCAGGTCTTGCCGCCACGCTGGTGGTGCTGTCGCCCGAGGATGATCAATTCGAGACGGCGGTGCCGGGCTTCGACGGCTGGGTGGCGCGCTGCGGCGGTGCGAGCCGGGCCGAGAGCGTTGCGAATGGTCTCGATGAGTTGCTGGCGCGCGGCGCCCAGGCGCATGACTGGGTGCTGGTGCATGACGCAGCGCGCTGCCTGCTACGGCCCGAGTGGGTCGAGAAGCTGATTGCGGCCTGCGCTGGCGATGAGATCGGTGGCTTGCTGGCGATGCCGCTGGCCGACACTCTGAAGCAGAGCAGCCACGGCCGCGTGATGAACACGGTGGACCGCAGCGCCAAATGGGCCGCGCAGACGCCGCAGATGTTCCGCCTGGGCCTGCTGAAACCGGCGCTGGCCGGCGGCGGCGAGGGCATCACCGATGAGGCCAGTGCCATCGAGGCGCTGGGCCACCAGCCGCTGTTGGTCGAGAGCCCGATGGAGAATTTCAAAGTCACCTGGCCGGCGGATTTCGCCCTGGCCGAACGCCTGTTAAGGACCCGAACATGACCGTAGAAACCGACGCCGATATCGCCGGCCTGAAGGCCGCCGGCCATGCCGTCTCCAGCGTGCTGAACCGCATGCTCGATGCGATCAAGCCGGGCATCACGACCCGTGAGCTCGACGAGATGGGTGCGCTGTGGCTGGCCGAGTTCGGCGCCAGGTCGGCCCCGGCCACCAGCTACAACTTCCCCGGCGCCACCTGCATCAGCATCAACGAGCAGGCCGCGCACGGCATTCCCGGTGAGCGGGTGATCGCCAAGGGCGATGTCGTCAATATCGATGTCTCGGCCGAGCTGGGCGGCTACTTCGCCGACACCGGCGGTACCCGCGTCGTGCCGCCGACCACGCCGACCAAGACCCAGCTGGTGTTCGCCGCCCGCTATGCGCTGGAGCAGGCGCTGAAGGAGGTGCGCCATGGCGCCAGGCTGAACCGCATCGGCCATGCGATCGAGCGCGTCGCCAAGGCCCACCGCTTCAAGATCATCGAGAACCTGTGCAGCCACGGCGTCGGCCGCTCGCTGCATGAGGAGCCCAAATACATCCCCGGCTACTTTGACGCCAGCGACACCCGCGTGCTGACCGAGGGCATGGTGATCACGATCGAGCCCTTTCTGTCGACCAAGAGCACGATGGTCGACGAGCAGGCCGATGGCTGGACCCTGTCGGGCATCAAGGGCAATCTGTCGGCCCAGTTTGAGCACACCCTGATCGTGACCCGCGGNCGATGGCTGGACCCTGTCGGGCATCAAGGGCAATCTGTCGGCCCAGTTTGAGCACACCCTGATCGTGACCCGCGGCGCGCCGCTGGTCGTGACCCGTCACTGACGCTCAGCACACCATAAGAAACGCCCCGCATGCGGGGCGTTTGACTTGCACTCAGCGCAGGCTCAGAACTTGTAGCTCAGGCCCACCGAGAACATATCGGCATGGGTCTTGACCTTGTTGCTGCCGTACTTGGCCGAGATGCGGTCCCAATCGGCATTCAGCGCGATCTGCTCGGTCAGCGCATAGCTGACGCCGGCGCCGATCAGCGGCTGCATGCTGGATTTCTTGCTCGTGGCGCCCGCGTAGGACTTGGCCTGGGTGTAGGCCACGCCCAGACGGCCTTTCAGCGCGAAGGGGCCGGCGTTGTAGGCGGCCACACCGCTGACGCCCAGGCCGCGCAGATTGACCGAGCCGGGCACCAGCACATTGGCCTGGTTCTTCAGGCTGCCGATGCCGCTCTTGATGCCAAAGCCCATCGCCTCGACGCCGAAGGTCTCGTCGAACATATAGCCGCCGAAGATCTTGCCGCCGGTCTTGGCGGTCTTGTCGCACTTGACGCCGGTCTGGCAGCCGATGTCGTACTTGTTGGACAGGCCGAGGCTGGCGCCGGCATACATGCTCGGGCCGGTGTTGCTGGACGACTGGGCCGAGGCGGCGCCGGCGGCCAGCAAGGCGGTGGCTGTGGCGAAGGCGGCGAAAGCATAGCGAACGGGGGACTTCATGGGGCTCATGGGGAAATTACTCCTTGGGTTTGTTCTGCCTGTGTGACCCGCTGCGGGTTCACGACGGAACGCAGTGTCCTCGGGGCCTCGGGAAACTGCCAGTTGACTCTGGCAAGTGGCATAGTTCGGTCCGCTGTGTGGCGAAAAACGATACTTGTGCCCATGCAAGACCAGGGCGGGGAGGGTGGAGATGAGCAGTCCGGAGCTGTTGTTGCAGGTGCTGCGCAGTGAAATGCGCGCGGCCAATATGACTTATCGCGGCCTGGCCGAGCGGCTCGATCTCAGCGAGTCCAGCATCAAGCGCATGTTCTCGCAAGGCGATATGAGCTTGTCGCGCCTGGCCCAGGTCTGCAAGGTGATCGGCGTGGCGCTGGAGGATGTGTTGCGCCAGGCGGCCGATGCGGCGCCGCAGTCCGACACGCTGACCCTGGCCCAGGAGCGGGCGCTGGTGGCCGATGCCAAGCTGCTGATGGTGGCGACCTGTTGCCTCGGGCATTGGACCCTGGAGCAGATCATCGAGACCTATGCGATCAGCGAGGCCGAGTGCATCGGCTCTCTGCTCAAGCTGGACCGTCTCGCACTGATCGAGCTGAAGCCGCTGAACCGCTACCGGCTGCGCGTCTCGCGCGCGTTCCGCTGGCTGCCCGACGGACCGGTCCAGCAGCTGATGCGCCAGCATGTGGTCGGCGACTATTTCGCCGGCCGCTTCGACGGGCCCGGAGAGACCATGTTGTGCGTGCACGGCCGGCTGTCCGACCCGAGCGCACAGGAGCTGGTGCAGAAGATCCAGCAGCTGGCCGCCGAGCTGGCGCGCCTGCATCAGGACGACCAGCGCCTGCAGCCGGCGCTGCGCGATGGCTACACCTTGCTGCTGGGGCTGCGCTCCTGGGAGTTCTCGCAGTTCACCGCGATGCGGCGCTGAGCCTGGGGACGCTGGGGCCGGCCGGTGCGCTGTCGGCCTTGCAATGCCAGCTCAGCACGAGCTTGGCGCTGAAGCGGCCCAGCTGCGCTTTCAGGCAGGGCAGCTGGCCCGCGCGCTCGGCGCTGCTGCAGGCCATCAGCGTCAGCAAGGCCCCGCTGAGCAGCAGGCCATGGCGGCGGCGCAGCCGCAGTGTGGCCGGCCAGCGGGCGGGGGGGAGGAGCAGCTTGGTCAGTGTCATGGCGGGGCCGAGTGTTGTCGGCCTGACGCCTGAATGCCACAGCGGCAGCCAAGGTGTCGTCTTTTGCTGCCGGCGGTAGCGCCGCCCGAACCCTAGCGGAACACCGGGCCGAGGAAGAGGTAGACCGCGCTGGGGCCTTCGCGGGTATGGCCCAGCGCGAAGTAGAAGGGGCCGAAGCGGGTGTCGACGGCCAGAAAGCCGCTGGCGGCCAGCTTCAGGTCGCCGGGGCCGACGATCTGGCCGCGCTGCACGCCCCCACCGGCCTCCAGCGAGAAGCCGGCCCGCACCGCCTGGCCCAGGCCCAGCGGCATCTGGCCGATGCGCTTGGCCATCACCAGCCGGGCCAGCGCGATGTTCTGGCCCTGCAGCGAGGCATCCGGGCTGCCCGACAGGCGCAGAAAACCGCCCAGGCTGCGATCGCTGCCATAGCTGCCGTGCGCCAGCTCCAGATAGACATGGCCGGCCCAGGCGCGCCACTGGAAGGCGCTCATGCCGGCCAGGGCCAGCTGCATGGAGCCGCCGTTCTCGACTGAGTGCAGCAGGTCCAGGCGCAGGTCCAGCAGCTGGCCGCGGCTGGGGAAGGCGACCGAGTCCAGGCTGTCGATGCGCAGCTGGCCATAGACGGTGCCAGAGCGCTGATGCAACTGGCCCTGCAAGGGATCCTCGGGCACCAGCATGCGCACGCGGTTGCTCAGGCTGCCGACGCCCAGCCGCACATCGCCCCAGTTGCCCAGGCGTCGGCCCAGTGCCACCTCGTTGCGGCTGCTGCTGTAGACATAGCGGCCGATGCGCCGGCCTTCGTTGAACAGGTCGGCATCGCTGCTCACCGAGCGCAGGCTGGGTGCGACAAACCACGGCGAGCCCGCGCCCAGCGGCTGCAGCAGCTCGGTGCTCAGCTCGCGCTGGGCCCCCAGGCGCAGCGTACTGCGCAGCTCGGCGCCCCAGCGGTTGAGCCAGCCGAGGTGGTGCATCGCGACGACGGAAAAGCGGTTGGTGTCATCGAAATTGCTGTAGAGATCCAGGCCCAGGCGCAGGCGGCTGAAGGCCCAGTCGGCCTCGCTGACCCGCAGCGTGATATCGCGCCGCCCCTCGCGCTCGACGCTTTGCGCATCGACGCGCTCGAACTCGCCGCTGCCATAGAGCGCGGTTGCCGCCTGCTCGGCCTGGGCCTGGGTCACCGGCGCGCCCGGCGCTAGGCCCAGCAGATGCTGCAGCTGGCCCTTCAGCGCCGGCACCTGGGTGCGCCGCGTGCCCTCGATGCGCAGCTCGCCCAGCGGCAGCGCGTCGTCGGCCGCCAGCACCGGCGCGGCCTGTTGCAGCCGGGCGCGCCGGTAGTCGGCATAGTCGGCCTCGCTCAGCGCCAGCGCCGCCAGCCGTTCCTGCGTGGCCAGGGTCGAGCGCTCGCCGGCCTCCAGCGCCAGCTCGCGGCGGCTGAAGTCCATGAAGCCGATGCCGTCGAGCTGGGGGTCGATCAGCACATCGTTGGCACGCAGCTCCTTCAGCGAGCGCGCGACGTTCTGCTCGGTCAGGATCTGGATCATCTGGTTGGCCACGCCGATGGCGCTGCTCAGCTCCCGCTCCTCCAGCAGCGGCGAGCCGACATTGACCGCGATGATGATGTCGGCGCCCATGCTGCGCGCGATGTCCACGCCCAGATTGCGCACCAGGCCGCCGTCGACCAGGGGCCGGCCCTGGATACGCACCGGGGCGAACACCCCGGGCACCGCCATCGAGGCCCGCAGCGCGAGGAAGAGCGGCGTGTCGGCCATTTGCTGCAGCTCGCCGCTGAGCAGATCGGTGGCCAGCGCGCGAAAGGGCAGGGCCAGGCGGCTGCTGGGCAGCTCGGCGCGCGCGCCGGTCACCAGCTGCTCCAGCGCATGCTCCAGCGCGCTATTGCCGGCGGCCGCCGGCGGCAGGCTGGCGCCTTGCAGGCCCACGTTCAGCTCGATGCGCGATGGCACGGCGAGGTCTTCCTCGCGTCGCGTGAAGCTCAGCGAACGGCGCTGCGGCCGGTCGGCCAGGATGGCATCCCAGTCGGCGCCGTGCACAAAGGCTTCGAGTTCCTCGACGCTGCGGCCCGAGGCATAGGCACCGCCGACCACCGCGCCCATGCTGGTGCCGACGATCAGATCCACCGGCACGCGCAGCCGCTCGAGCGCCCGCAGCACGCCGATATGGGCCATGCCGCGCGCACCGCCGCCGGACAAGACCAGGCCGATGCGCGGCCGTTCGGTCGTTGCAGGTGCGGCCAGGGTCGATACCGGCAACAGCAGCATCAACGCACAGCAGAGCAGAGCCTGGAGGGGCATGGACGTTTGGATTCTTTGTTTGCCGAGGCCGGGGCGCGCGCAAAGCACGCTAAGCTCTCCGTCCTCTTTCTTTGAGAGCCGCCCAAAATGGCCCGCATTATGTTCCGCATCGGTGAAGGCTGGGACACCCACGCCCTCGTCTCCGACCGCCCCCTGATCCTGGGCGGCGTCACCATCCCGCACAGCCACGGCCTGCTGGGCCATTCCGACGCCGACGCGCTGGCCCATGCGCTGACCGACGCACTGCTGGGCGCGGCCGCGCTGGGCGATATCGGCAAGCTCTTTCCCGACACCGCGGCCGAATTCAAGGGCGCGGACTCAATGGTGCTGTTGGCCGAGGCCTACGCCCGGGTGCGCGCGGCCGGCTGGGAGATCGTCAATCTGGACAGCACCATCGTCGCCCAGGCGCCCAAGATGGCGCCGCACATCCCGGCGATGCGGGCTCGCCTGGCCGAGGTGCTGGGCATCGACGCCGGCCAGATCAATGTGAAGGCCAAGACGGCCGAGAAGATGGGCCCGGTGGGCGAGGGTCGGGCCATCGAGGCACGCGCCGTCTGCCTGCTGCAGGCCGAGAGCGGCTCTAACTCGCCCGCTGCAGCCTGATCTGGGTCAGCAGGCCACCGCCCTGGGCATTGCTCAGCGCCAGCTGGCCGCCGATGCGCTGCAGCGATTTCTCGACGATGGCCAGGCCCAGGCCGGCGCCGGTGGCGGCGGTGCGGGCCGCGTCGCCGCGGAAGAAGGGCGTGGTCAACCGTGCCAGCTTGTCAGGAGGCACGCCGGGGCCGTGGTCGCGCACCTTCAGCAGCACCGAGTTGCCTTCCTGCTCGGCGCTGACCTCGACCCAGGCCGCTTCATCGGGGCCGTGGCCATAGCGGCGCGCGTTCTCGAAGATGTTCAGCAGCACGCGACCCAGCTCGGTCTCGTCGGCCCAGACCTTCAGCGCCGGCGGGATGAAGATGCCGATGCGGATCTGGGTCGGGTCGCGGAAAGGTTGCGCCTCGCGCTCGACCAGCTCAGCCAGGTTCAGCGGCTGCAGCTGCAGCTCGCTGGGCCGGGCGTAGTCCATGAACTTGTTGATGATGGCGTCGAGCTGGTCGATGTCCTGCACCATGTACTGGCGCGCCAGCTCGTCGCTGACGCTCATCTCGGCCTCCAGCCGCAGCCGCGCCAGCGGCGTGCGCAGGTCGTGCGAGATGCCGGCCAGCATCACGGTGCGGTCCTCCTCCATCTTGGCCAGCTCGCGGGCCATGCGGTTGAAGCCCATATTGACCTCGCGGATCTCGCTGGTGCGGGTGCTCTCATCCAGGCGCGAGTCGTACTCGCCCTCGCGGATGCGGCCGGCCGCGATCGACAGTTCGCGCAGCGGCTGGTTGATCAGCCGCGCGATCGTCGCCGAGCCCAGCACCGTGGCCACCAGCGCGATCACGATCCACCACCAGTTGCTGCTCAGCGTCACCGACAGCGGGGCCGGGCTGGTCTGCAGCCAGTAGCTGTCGCGGTCGATGCTGAAGCGCACCCACAGCCCGTCGTCCCCGTTGACGCTGCGCGCCACCACGGTGTCTATGCCCAGGCGCCCGCGCAGCTCGGCGGCCAGGCGCTTGGCGAAAGGGCTGGTGTCATAGGGCTGCCAGCGGTCGTGCTGCTCGGCCACGCGCACCCGTACCGTCTCGCTGCGCGCGATCGAGCTGATCACCGCGACCCGATTGATCGCATCGGCATTGGCCAGCGCGGCGCGGCTGAGGTTGACCAGGCCGGCCAGCTGCTGGGCCGATTCAAGCGCGCGCGGCTCGGCCTCCAAAGCCTTGAAGGTCTGCTGCCAGGCCATCACACCGCCGACCAGCAGCAGGGCCAGCAGCGCAAAAGTGCGCCAGAACAGGTTCAGCGCGAGATGCGGGCGCGACATCGGCGACGCCCGCTCAGCTCACATCATCGGGCACGAAGACATAGCCGACCCCCCAGACGGTCTGGATGTAGCGCGGCTGGGCCGGGTCGGCTTCCAGCAGCTTGCGCAGACGCGAGATCTGCACGTCCAGGCTGCGGTCGAAAGGCTCGAACTCACGGCCGCGCGCCAGCTGGGCCAGCTTGTCGCGGCTCAGCGGCTGGCGCGGATGGCGCACCAGGGCCTTGAGCATCGAGAACTCGCCGGTGGTCAGCGGCAGGGCCTCGCCATTCTTCGACAGCCGGCGCATCGCCAGATCGAACTCGAAGGGGCCAAAGCTCACCGTCATCGGCTCCTTGGACGGGGCGCCGGGCGCCTCCATCGCCGGGCGGCGGCGCAGCACCGCATTGATGCGGGCCAGCAACTCGCGCGGATTGAAGGGCTTGCTCAGATAGTCGTCGGCGCCGACCTCGAGGCCGACGATGCGGTCCACTTCCTCGACCTTGGCGGTCAGCATAATGATGGGGGTGTTGTCATTGGCGGCGCGCAGGCGGCGGCAGATCGACAGGCCGTCCTCGCCGGGCAGCATCAGGTCCAGCACCATCAGGTCCACGGTCTCTCGGGTCAGCTGCTTGTTGAGCGCCTTGCCGTCCTCGGCCAGCAGGACTTCGAAGCCTTCCTGGGTCAGATAACGGCGCAGCAGATCGCGGATGCGCGCGTCGTCGTCAACGACCAAAATGCGATTGGGCCGGGTCTGGGCGCTGGTGTTCATGGCCACTCCTGAATTTGTAACAGCGGCATTTTGCAGGGCTTTGGCCCGCTGTTACATCTTTGGCCGCGCGGACTGTGAGCAGATGTTTCCTTGTCAACGGATGGGGGGCACGCACCGCTAAGCTCAGGGTTCACCAACCGATTGAGGGAGATCGATGACACGCAAAACCATGGCCGCACTGGCCTTGATGACCCTGGCGCCCGTGCTGGCCCAGGCCGAGGCGCCGCGCCAGAACGCGCTGAACCTGAGCGCCACCGCAAGCCAGGAAGTGAGCCGTGATGTGCTGGGCGTCAGCTTCACGACCACCAAGGAAGGTACCGACGCGGCCCAGGTGCAGAGTGCGCTGAAGCAGGCGCTGGACGCTGCGCTGGCCGAGGCGCGCAAGATCGTCAAGCCGGGCCAGGTCGAGGTGCAGACCGGCAATTTCGCGCTCTACCCGCGCTATGCGCCCAAGACCGGCCAGATCAATGGCTGGCAGGGCACGGCCGAGCTGCAGGTCGAGGGCAAGGACACGGCGGCGATCGCCCAGCTGAGCGGCCGCATCGCGACGATGAGCATTGCCCGCGTCGGCTACAGCCTGTCGCGCGAGGCGCGCGAGAAGGTCGAGGGCGAGGTCGTGGCTCAGGCGATCGCACGCTACAAGCTGCGCGCGGCCGACTATGCGCGCCAGTTCGGCTTCTCCGGCTACCAGATCGGCGAGGTCAGCGTCAACACGGCCGACTCCGGACCGATGCCGATGGCCGCGCCCTCGATGATGCGCATGAAGGCCGCCGGCATGGCCGACGAGGCCCTGCCGGTCGAGGCCGGCAAGGCGACCGTCAGCGTCTCGGTCAACGGCGTGGTCGTGATGACGAAGTAAGCCTTACTGCGCGGTCCAGCCACCGTCCATGGCCCAGGCCTGGCCGCGCACGTTCGCAGCGGCATCGGAACACATGAAGACGGCCAGTTCGCCCAGTTCCTCCGGGGTGGTGAACTGCAGCGAAGGCTGCTTCTCGGCCAGCAGCCGCTTCTTGGCCTCGTCGATGCTGACGCCATCGGCAGCGGCGCGGGCATCGACCTGCTTTTGCACCAGCGGCGTCAGCACCCAGCCGGGGCAGATCGCGTTGACGGTCACGCCGGTGGTGGCGGTTTCCAGCGCCACGCTCTTCGTGAAGCCGACGATGCCGTGCTTGGCGGCCACATAGGCCGACTTCTGCGCCGAGGCCACCAGGCCGTGGGTGGAGGCGACGTTGATGATGCGGCCCCAGCCCTTGGCCTTCATGCCCGGCAGGGCCAGGCGGGTGGTGTGGAAGGCGGAGCTCAGGTTGATCGCGATGATGGCGTCCCAGCGCTCGACCGGAAACTCCTCGACGGCGGCCACATGCTGGATGCCGGCGTTGTTGACCAGGATGTCGCAGCCCCCGAACTCGGCGTCGATATAGGCCATCATCGCCTCGATCTCGCCGGCCTTGCTCATGTCGGCACCGTGGTAGCCGACCCGAATGCCGTGATCCTTACCGAGTGCCGCCACCTCGGCCTTCGGCCCCTGGGCATCGCCAAAGCCGTTCAGCACGATGTTCACACCCTGGCGCGCCAGGGTCAGCGCGATGCCCAGACCGATGCCGCTGGTGGAGCCGGTGACCAAGGCGGTTTTGCCTTTCAACATGGGGAATTCCTCGGGGGTTGTTAGGATGCCTGCAAAGGATACCGAAACAAATGCCCGAACCGCGCCTGAACCATGTGCAATGCCTGAGCAGCGCCGGCCTGCATCGCATGGCTTACTGGGAATGGGGCGCGCGCGACAACCCTCGTGTGCTGGTCTGCGTCCATGGCCTGAGCCGCCAGGGCCGCGATTTCGATGTGCTGGCCCGCAGCCTGAGCGAGCGCTACCGCGTCATCTGCCCCGATGTGATGGGGCGCGGCGAGTCCGACCGGCGACCCAATGCGGCGCTCTACCAGGTGCCGGTCTATGTGGCCGATATGGTGACCCTGCTGGCGCGGCTGGATGTGGCCGAGGTCGACTGGGTCGGCACCTCGATGGGCGGCCTGATCGGCCTGGGCCTGGCGGCGCTGCCGGACAGCCCGGTGCGGCGTCTGGTGCTCAACGATGTGGGCCCTGCCATCGAGTATGCGGCGCTGGAGCGCATCGGCAGCTATCTGGGCCAACGCATGCGCTTTGACAGCCTGGCGCAGGGTGTCGCCCATCTGCGAGAGATTTCGGCCGGCTTCGGGCCGCACAGCGAGGCCGAGTGGCTGGCGCTGTCGCGGCCGATGTTCCGGCCGGATGCTGAAGGCGACGGCAGCGGCGTGCGCCTGCACTACGACCCGCGCATCGCCGAGCCCTTTGCCGCGTTGACGCCGGCGCTGGCGGCGGCCGGCGAGGCCGCGCTGTGGCAGGCCTATGACGCGCTGCGCTGCCCGACCCTGCTGCTGCGCGGGGCCGAGTCCGATCTCTTGTCGCGCGCGACCGCCCAGGCGATGACGCAGCGCGGCCCCCATGCGCTCTTGCATGAATTGCCCGGTGTCGGCCATGCGCCGACCCTGGTGGCTGCCGATCAGATCGCCCTGGTGCAGCATTTCCTCAGGTAGTTATGAAGACAGGATTGCCCGCAAGAGCGGAGCAGGCCGCGCCCATTGTCGCGCTGGCCGACACCGGCGAGGGCCAGGCGGCCGTGGTGCGTGCCCGCGCCTTTGCCGAGCCGCTGCTGGCCGGCCAGCCGCTGGATACCGGCGAGGACGCGCTGGCCCATGCCGATGGCGTGGCCGCGATACTGGCCGGCATTGGCGCGGCGCCGGCCATGCAGGCGGCCTCCTATCTGGTCTATGCTGGCGACTATCTGAACAAGCCCGAGGACATCGTCGCCAAGGCCTTTGGCGACAGCTATGCCAGCCTGGTGACGCACACGCGCAAGCTGGTGCAACTGCAGCGCGCGGCCCGCGAGGCGCAGGGGGCGCTGAAGGGCGAGGAGCAGCGCCAGCAGCAGACCGAGCGGGTGCGCAAGATGCTGCTGGCCTTCTCGCGCGATCTGCGCGTGGTGCTGCTGCGCCTGGCTTCGCGTCTGCAGACCCTGCGCTACTTTGCCGCGACCAAGACCGAGTGCTCGCAGGCCGTGGCGGCCGAGTCGCAGCAGGTGTTCGCGCCGCTGGCCAACCGGCTGGGCATCTGGCAGATCAAATGGGAACTGGAGGATCTGTCCTTCCGCTTTCTGCAGCCCGAGGCCTACAAGGGCCTGGCCCGTGCGCTGGACGAGAAGCGCGTCGAGCGCGAGCAGCGCATCGAGGCCGCACGCCTGGCGCTGCAGGCCGATCTGGCGGCCCATGGCCTGCAGGCCGAGGTGCAGGGCCGGCCCAAGCATCTCTACAGCATCTGGAAGAAGATGCAGGGCAAGAGCCTGGAGCTGGACCGGGTCTTCGACCTGCGCGCGCTCCGAGTCATCGTGCCCGATGTCAGCGATTGCTACGCCTGCCTGAGTCTGCTGCACGAGCGCTTTGTGCCGGTGGCCGGCGAGTTCGACGACTACATCGCCAAGCCCAAGCCCAACGGCTATCAAAGCCTGCATACCGTCGTGCTGGGGCCGGACGAGCGGCCGATGGAAGTGCAGATCCGCACGCGCGCGATGCACGAGCATGCCGAGCACGGCGTGGCCGCGCACTGGGCCTACAAGGAGGCGGGTGCGCGCGGCTATGCCGGCGTGACGGCGGCCGGCGAGTTCGAGGAACAGGTGGCGGCCGCGCGCAAGGCGGTGCTGCGCCAGCTGCTGGCCTGGGAGCGTGATTTCGTCGAGGGCGATGCGCCCGGCGCGCAGCCGGTGTTCGACGACCGCATCTATGTGTTCACGCCCCAGGCCACCATCGTCGAGCTGGTCAGGGACGCGACGCCGATCGACTTCGCCTATGCCGTCCACACCGATCTGGGCCATCGCTGCCGGGGCGCCAAGATCGATGGTCAGATGGTGCCGCTCAACACCAGGCTGCAAAGCGGTCAGACCGTCGAGATCAGCGCGCTGAAGGAGGGTGGACCCTCGCTCGATTGGCTCAACCCCGAGCTGGGCTATCTGCAGAGCCAGCGCTCGCGCACCAAGGTGCGCGCCTGGTTCAATGCGCTGGCCCAGGCCCAGACGATTGCCAAGGGCCGCGAGCTGGTCGAAAAGCTGTTGCAGCGCGAGGGCAAGACCGCCACCAAGCTGGAGGATCTGGCCGCACGCCTGGGCTTCAAGAATGCCGATGCCTTGTTCGAGGTGGTGGGCAAGGACGAGTACTCGCTGCGCAATATCGAGAACCTGCTGCGCCCGCCGGCGCCCGAGCCCGATACCGACGAGATGCTGGTGCAGCGCCGGACCAAGGCGGGCAGCTCGGCACCCAAGGGTGGCGTGCTGGTGGTCGGGGTCGATTCGCTGCTTACGAATCTGGCGCGCTGCTGCCGGCCCGCGCCGCCCGATGGCATCGGCGGCTATGTGACGCGGGGCAAGGGAGTGGCCATCCACCGCGCCGACTGCAGCAACTTCCGCCAGATGGCGCAGCGCGCGCCCGAACGCGTGATCGCGGTGGCCTGGGGCGAGACGCCCGAGAAGGGCGCGCTCTATCCGGTCGATGGGATCCTCGAGTCGAGCGACCGCCAGGGCCTGCTGCGCGATGTGCTGGAGGTGCTGGCCAAGGAGAAGATGAATGTGATCGCGGTCAACACGCAATCCCTGAAGGTGGCCAAGGGCGAGACCGCCTGGATGAGCCTGACCGTCGAGGTGGCCGATTCCGGTCGCCTGGCCCAGGTGCTGCGCAGCGTGGCCCAGGTCAGCGGCGTGCGCAGCGCGCGGAGAAAATAAGCGCGGATTGCTGCGAGAGTTTGAAAGACTCGAAAATCCATGCTATAGTGCGAAGCTCTTCAGGCGCGTAGCTCAGTTGGTTAGAGCACCACCTTGACATGGTGGGGGTCGTTGGTTCGAATCCAATCGCGCCTACCAAATTTGGTAGGTACACCCAAGTACAGCAGATCCCGGTAACTCAGCGAGTTATCGGGATTTTTGCTTTGGGCGGCCCGTGGCCGCCGTGTCAAATGGCTCAGCGAGCCGCTGTCAGCGGCAGGCCGCGCAAGGCATGGGCCAGCTCGGACGACTGCCAGATCGCAATGCGCTGCTCGGCCGCGAAAGGGCGGGCGTTGTCGCTGAGCGGGGCCAGGCCGATATAGAGCGCGTCTTCTGCCTCGCTGGTCTCGCGCGCTGTTTGCAGCGCACGCAGCACCTCCAGCCCGGTGCGGGCCGACTTCCAGCGCTTGGCGCAGACCAGCATGCGGCGGCCGCCTTTGGTCAGCTCAAAGTCGAAGGCCTCGCCCTTGCCGCGCTGCACCGCATAGCCATCGCGGACAAAAGCCTGCTCCAGCAGCGCCGAGAAGCTCGGCCAGTTCATCGCCATCACGGCCTGCTCGGTCTGGGCGATGCGTGCGGCGCTGGGCAGATGCCACTGGCGGCGCGCAGCCATCACACTGATCACGACAAAAGGCAGGCCCGACATGGCGCCGACCACCTTCAGCCCATCGGGCAGCAGGGCCGCGCTGAGCAGCCCCAGCACCAGCGCGATCAGCAGGCTGATCCACCAGGACGAGCGCAGCAGGATCGCGAACAGCGAGTTCTTCGCCATCTTCAGTTTCAAATCAATCTCCGTGAACAGTGAGGGCCGCAGTGTCTACCGATTTCCGGCCGTTTGTGTCGCCGGGTGCTATCGGTAGTTGCGCGCGTGCCTGGCGCGGCGGCGCGAACAAAAATCGAGGCATGCGCTTGTTGCTCCTGCTTTGCTTCCTGCCCATGTGGGCGGCCGCCGCCGATGGCCCGTCGATCTCGCGCATCCGCGACACCGGTGTCATCGTGATGGGCTACCGGCCCGCCTCGCTGCCGTTTTCCTATCTTGACACCAATCTGAAGCCGATCGGCTACTCGATCGAGCTGTGCGAGCGGGTGATCGCGGCCGTCAAGCGCGAGTTGAAGCTGCCCGAGCTGGAGGTCAAGCGGGTCGCGGTCAGCTCGGCCACCCGGCTGCCCATGGTGGCCAACGGCATGCTGGACATGGAGTGCGGCATCACCACCAACAATGCCGAGCGCGCGCGCAACCAGGCCTTCTCGGTCACCACCTTCGTCACCGAGACCAAGCTCTTGTCGCGCAGCGTCGACGGGGTGCGCAGCCTGCGCGATCTGCGCGGCAAGCCGGTGGCCTCCACCATAGGCACGACCAGCATCCAGTACCTGCACAGCATCAACGAGCAGGAGGATCTGGGCTTTCGCATCCTGGCCGGGCTCGATGATCCCGAGGCCTTCCATCTGCTGCGCACCGGGCGGGCGCGCGCCTTCATGATGGACGATGTGCTGTTGCGCAGCATGCTGGCCCAGTTGCCCAGCCCCCAGGGCTACGAGGTGTCCGAGCAGGCGCTGACCGTCGAGCCCTATGGCATCGGCCTGAGCCGCCATGACCCGGCCTTCAAGCAGCTGGTCGACAGTGTGCTGATCGGCCTGTACCGCAGCGGCGAGATCTTCGCGATCTACCGGCGCTGGTTCGAGTCGCCGATACCGCCGCTGGGCATCAATCTGCAGCTGCCGATGAGCGCGGCCTTCAAGCGCGTGATCGCGCAGCCGACCGACACGCCCGACCCCGCGCACTACCGCTGATCACCTGAAGGCCTCGAGATTGATCGCGTGCCGGTGCAGCTTGTCGTAGAGCGTCTTCTTCGCGATGCCCAGCAGCTCCATCGCGGCCGGCACCTTGCCCTGGGTGCGGCGCAGCGCCTGCTCGATCAGGGTCTTCTCGACCAGGTCCAGCTGGCGCGCCAGATTCAGCGCCGGCACCTGCTGCAGCGCGGCGCTGCTGTCCAGATCATCGAGCGCCAGCACGAAGCGGTCGGCCGCATTGCGGATCTCGCGCACATTGCCGGGCCAGTCGTGCGCCATCAGTTCGCGCAGTCGCTCGGGCTTGAGCTCGGGCGCCGGGCGCTCGTAGCGGGCGCAGGCCTGGGCGACGAAATGTTGGAACAGCAGCGGGATGTCCTCGCGCCGCTCGCGCAGCGGCGGCAGATGCAGCAGCGCGACATTGAGCCGGTAATAGAGATCGCTGCGGAACTTGTTCTGCTCGCCCAGCTCGCGCAGATCGGCCTTGCTGGCGGCCACGAAGCGCACGTTGATCGGCAGCTCCTCGTTGGAGCCCAGGCGCTCGATGCGGCGCTCCTGCAGCACCCGCAGCAGCTTGATCTGCAGCGCGATCGGCATGGTCTCGATCTCGTCGAGCAGCAGGGTGCCGCCGTTGGCATGCTCGATCTTGCCGATGCGGCGCTTGGCCGCCGAGGTGAACGAGCCCTGCTCATGGCCGAACAGCTCGCTCTCGAACAAGGCCTCGGGCAGGCCGCCGCAGTTGATCGCGACGAAGTTGCGGTCACGCCGCGCGCTCTGGTCGTGCAGGCAGCGCGCCACCAGCTCCTTGCCGGTGCCGGTCTCGCCCAGAATCATCACATCGGCCGAGGTGCCGGCCAGATTGAGGATCTGGCGGCGCAGCTGCTGCATCACGGCCGAATTGCCCAGCAGCGCGGCCTCGATGCCGCTGGCCCGCTGCAGCTGGGCGCGCAGCTCGTCGGTGGCGCTGCGCAGCAGGCGCAGATCCAGCGCGCGCCGCGCCGTGTCGACCAGGCGCTCGGGCGCGAAAGGCTTCTCGAAGAAGTCGTAGGCGCCGCTGCGCATCGCCTGCACCGCCATCGCGACGTCGCCATGCGCGGTGATGAGGATTACCGGGATGCTGGCATCGGTGGCCAGCACATGGTCGAGCAGGGCGCGACCGTCCATGCCGGGCAGGCGCACATCGGTGATCACGATGATCTGCGCGCCCGGCGCGATATGCGGCAGCGCCTCCTCGGCCGAGCGGCAGGGCGTGACGGAAAGGCCCGCCAGCTCCAGGGTCTGCGTCAGGCTGACCCGCACCGGCAGATCGTCCTCGACAAAGACGACGTGATATCCCTCAAACATGTGTTTCCTTTGCTGCATCCCAGGTGTCGACGGCCAGGTCGAACTCGAAGCTCATGCCCTGATCCAGTCTGACGGCGCGCAGCGTGCCGCCGAACTCATGGATGATTTTCGACGAGATCACCAGGCCCAGGCCCAGGCCCTCGCCGGCCGGCTTGGTGGTGAAGAAGGGTTCGAACAGACGCGGCAGCAGGGCCTCGCTGAGCCCGCTGCCGCTGTCGCTGACGCTGACGAGCACGCGCGCACCGGCGTCGATGGACACCGCGCTGACGCCCAGCTGCCGCCGGGTCTCGTGTGCCATCGCATCCAGCGCATTGCCGAACAGATTGACCAGCACCTGCTCCAGCCGGTTGCCCTCGCAGCGCACCCGCAGCCCGGCCGGCACCTCCAGGCGCAGCTCCACCGCCCCCTCGCGCAGCCGGTGCTCGACCAGCAGCTGCGCATTGCGCACCGCCTGCAGCAGCGAGACCGGCGCGCTCATCAGCTCGGCCTTGCGCGCAAAGCTCTTGAGCTGGCGGGTGATCAGGCCCATGCGTTCGACCATCGCATCGATGGTGCGCAGGTTCTCGGCCACGGCCTCGTGGCGACCGCTCTCCAGCAACAGCTGGGAGTTGCGAGCCAGCGCGCGCAGCGCGGTCAGCGGCTGGTTCACCTCGTGCGAGATGCCGGCCGACATCTGGCCCAGCGCCGCCAGCTTGCCGGCCTGCACCAGCTCGTCCTCGACCTGCAGGCGCTGGGCGATCTGGCGCTTCAGCTCGGCATTGCTGCCGCGCAGCTCGGTGGTGCGGATGTCGACGATGCGCTCGAGCTGGCCGTGCGCCTCCTGCAGCTCGGCCTTGGCCTGGAACAGCTGGCGCAGCGCGCGCCGCCGCGAGGACAGATACAGGGCCAGCATGCCGGCGCAGGCACCGAAGGCCGCGCCGCTCCAGCCGGCGTAACGGGCCTGGCGCCAGACCTCGGTCGGGTCGGACAGCGCGACCATGCGCAGGCCCAGCGGCACCAGCAAGCGCTCCTGGGCCAGCAGCTGCGGGCCTTCGATCACGCGCGGCTTGTCCTCCAGCGGCGGCACGCGCACCAGGCTGGAATTGGTGCTGGCCAGCAGGCGGCGCGGGATGCCCACGCTGGTCAGCGGTGACTCGGGATAGCGGCCGCTGGCGCGCAGCGCAGCGCGCCGGTCCTCGTCGGCCTGGCCCAGCACGAAATACTTCCAGTAGGGCACCGAGCTCATGATGACCACGTCCTGCTCATCGGCCACCAGCAGGCGTTCGCCCTGGCTGCGCAGGCCCAGGTCCACCCAGGTGGCCTCCAGCGGCGCCAGGCTCAACCGCACCGCGATCACGCCGAGCAGCCGACCCTGCTGGCGCACCGGATGCAGCAGATAGAAGTCGGTGCCGCGCGTGGCGGCATCGCTGGCAAAGAAGTGGCGCAGATCGGTGGCGATGGCCTCGCGCAGACGGGCCGGCGCGGGGCTGCGGTCGCTGCTGGCCAGCACCTGGCCGGCGGCATCGGCGATGAAGATCTGCATGGTGCCGGCGCGCACATTGATGCGGGCCAGGGCCTGGTCGGCGCGGCGCCGGCGTGACTCGTCCTGCGGCGAGGCGAGCAGGGCCAGCATCTCGTCGTCGATGGCCAGCAGGTCGGGCAGATAGGCGTGGCGACCGAGTTCGGCCTCCAGATTGGTGGCATAGAGTTCCAGCCGCTCATTGGCCAGCGCGGCCAGATGCGCCATGCCGGCGGTCTCGCTGAGGCGCTGGCCCAGCACCAGGCCGAGCAGCATCAGCCCCCCCGTCACGTAGATGAAGAAGCGGGGTCGGCTCAGTCGGCGTGTCAGCCGCTGCCGCAGCGCTGCGAGTTGGAAGCGGTCGATCATGGGGATGCGTAGTGTGCCCAATCTGATGCGCGCCGTCCCGGCCGCGTGCGGGGCTTTCTGGGTGATGCGAAAACCCGCCCGCTGTTTGGCTGGCTTGTGTGGATTTCCGCCCTGTTGCTTCCGGCCGGTCGGCGCCACCTGCCGGCCGAGCGGTGTTTCGGGGTGTTTTGAGGGCCGATCCTTCGGTGATTACCCGCAGTTATTCGGAACTGGCATATGGATTGCAATGAAGACCGGGTCGGGCGGCGCTGGTCGCCTCAAAAAAGCAGAGGGTCTTCAATGGAAACTTTTGTACAGCAAATCATCAACGGGCTGGTGCTCGGAAGCATGTATGCGCTGGTGGCCTTGGGCTACACGATGGTGTACGGGATCATCAACCTGATCAATTTCGCGCACGGCGAGGTGTTGATGGTGGGGGCGCTGGTGAGCTGGACGGTGGTGACCTTTTTGGTCGACAGCGGGCTGCCGGGCTGGGCGCTGATGCTGGTGGCGCTGATCTGCGCGGTGATCGTTTGCACGACGCTGAACTTCGTGATCGAGAAGATCGCGTACCGGCCGCTGCGCAATGCGCCGCGGCTGG
>NZ_JAQOWX010000067.1:0-31132 GCF_028462495.1 Paucibacter sp. XJ19-41 | reverse complement strand
GCTGGCGCGCAGCACGCGCGCCGCGCAGGCGCCCGAGCTGCTGGCCACGCTGGAGAGCGGGCCTTTCTACAGCCGCTCGCTGCTGCGCGACCCGCTGGACGGCGGCCTGGCCGTGCATGAAAGCCTGTCGCTGCAACGCTTTCGCCAGCCCTGGGTTCAGGCGCTGCTGCCCTTCCGAATGCCGCGTCGGGCAACGGGGGTCGGGTCATGACAGCCCGGCGCGTCTTAATGCTGGGTGCCACCGGCACCATCGGCCAGGCCACGGTGCGCGCGCTGCTGCGGCGCGGCCACGAGGTGGTCTGCTTCGTGCGACCGCGCGCCGGCGTCGGTGGCCGGATGAGTGCGCCGGACATCGAGCGGCTGCTGGCCGGCGCCACGGTCCGCTTCGGCGACGTCGGCTCGCCCGCCTCGCTGGCCGACGAGGGTTTTCGCGGCGAGCGCTTCGACGCCCTGGTCTCCTGCCTGGCCTCTCGCACCGGCGCACCACACGACGCCTGGGCTATCGACCATCAGGCCCATCTGCACGCGCTGGCAGCGGCGCAACAAGCGGGCGTCACTCAGATGGTGCTGCTGTCGGCGATCTGCGTGCAAAAACCGCTGCTCGCCTTCCAGCAGGCCAAGCTGGCCTTCGAACAGGCGCTGATCGCATCGGGGCTGAGTTACAGCATCGTGCGGCCCACCGCCTTCTTCAAATCGCTGTCGGGCCAGATCGAGCGGGTGCGCCGAGGCAAGCCTTTTCTGGTCTTCGGCGACGGCCGTCTGAACGCCTGCAAGCCGATCAGCGACACCGACCTGGCCGACTATCTCGCCGACTGCCTGGACGGCCCCGCGCGCCGCAACCGCATCCTGCCGATCAGCGGCCCCGGCCCTGCCCTGACGCCACGCCAGCAGGGCGAGCTGCTGTTCGCGGCGCTGGGCCGCGAGCCACGCTTCAAGCAGGTGCCGGTCGCGCTGCTCGACACCATCATCGCCGTGCTCGCCGGCCTGGGCCGGGTGCTGCCGTCACTGGCCGTCAAGGCCGAGCTGGCCCGCATCGGCCGCTACTACGCGACGGAGTCCATGCTGGCGCTGGACCCGGCCAGCGGCCGCTATGACGCCGCAGCCACACCCTCGACCGGGCGGCAGACGCTGGGGGGCTTTTACGCCGAGCTGGCCCAAGGCTCGGCCGCGCTGCCGGAGCGCGGGGATCATGCGGTGTTCTGAAGNACGCCGCAGCCACACCCTCGACCGGGCGGCAGACGCTGGGGGGCTTTTACGCCGAGCTGGCCCAAGGCTCGGCCGCGCTGCCGGAGCGCGGGGATCATGCGGTGTTCTGAAGCAGCGCAAGCCAACAACGCATGCCCAAGCTCAATGGATCAGCGCTTGCGCCTGCTGCAGCAGCATCGGTCGGCCCAGGTGATAGCCCTGCGCACTGCTGATGCCCAGTCCTCGGAGGGTGTCCAGCTCGGACGAGGTCTCGACGCCCTCGGCGACGATGCTGCAGCCGGTCTCGAGCGCAAATCCGCGCAGCGCCGCCGCCAGCGCGCGTCGCGAGTGATCGGTGTCGATGGCGCGCGTGATGCTGATGTCGAGCTTCACGATATGGGGGTGCAGATTCAGAATGGGTCGGACGCCGGCGTAGCCGGCGCCGGCCTCGTCGATGGCGACGCGCAGGCCCTGCGCCTGCAGAGGCCTCATCACGGCGGCGATATCCTCGTAGCGCTCGACGGTCTGGTGCTCCGTGACCTCGACCACGATTCTGTCCAGCGGCAGTCCTTTCAGCATGCCGGCGACATCGCCTTTGACAATCATCTCGGGAGAGGCGTTGACGGCGACATACACCTCAGGGGGCAGTTGCGGCAAGGCGCCCAGCGCGATGCGAATCGCCTGGGACTCCAGTTCCAGTTCGCGCTTGACCATCGCGGCTTCGGAAAACCAGACATCCGGCGACCGGTAGGGGTCCGAGGAGAAGCGCGCCAGCGACTCGAAGCCGATGGCACGATTCGTTTGCACATCGAAGATGGGTTGGTAGACCATCTGCAAGCCGCCGGACTCCAGCACCGTGTCGATGCGCTGATCCAGCACCTGGATGGCCTGGCGCGTCGACAGCTCCTCCTGGATCTGCTCGGCGACCATCTCGGCCAGGACACGCATCATCGCCAGATCACGCGCCGTCAGACTGCTGTCCGGCGTGTGGCTGAAACAGCAGAAGGTGCCATAGACCTGCCCATCGCCGAGCCGTATCGGCACGCTCAGATGCGCGCCGACCGGCAAGGCCCGCGTCACCGGCAGGCTCAGGGCCTCGGCGTTCAAGCAGGCGTCGGTCATCAGCTCGGGCAGCCGGCCATCGATGACGCGCTGGCAGTAGCTGTCTTCCAAGGGATCGGAATTGCCGACCTGCACCAGATCATTTCCCGGGCGCGCATCGACATGGCGAAAGACCCGGCGGCCCTCCACCATCTCCGAAATGAAGGCGACATCCATGTCCAGATGGGTGCGGATGGCGTGCAGCGCACGCGCCAGGGGTGGTTTTGCCGCGCCAGTCGATCCCCGAGAGGTGTCGCGCGCGAGTTCCGCAACGGCGGTAGCGAGTAGTGCTTTCAACTGCGGCCTCCTTAAAACTGCAGTCCTCCGCGTGTCGATGGGGACACCCGGTGTGCCCGGCTTTGCCGGTGCTACAGCCCTATGGTCGCACAAGCCCTCACTTCAAGGCCAGCTCGCTGACGATGCGCCCCAGGCTGCACAGCGCCGCTTCGAAACGGCTGTCGCCCGGATAGCCATGGTTGATGCGCAGATGGTGGCGGTAGCGCCGGTCGGCGGAGAACAGATGCCCGGGTGCGACACCGACGCCGCAGGCCATCGCGCGGCGATGCACCTCCAGCGCGTCCACGGCGGCCGGCAGCTCGACCCACAGAAAATAGCCGCCCTCGGGCCGGGTCACCCGGGTGCCGGCAGGGAACTCGCGCGCAATGACGCGCAGCGCCGAGGCCTGCTGGCGGCTGAGCGCATGCCGCAGGCTGCGCAGATGGCGGTCGAAGCTGTTTTGCTGCAGAAACTCCTGCAGCGCCAGCTGCGAGGGCAAGGAAACCGCCAGCGAGCTCATCAGCTTGTGCCGCCCCAGCGCGGTCGCGAAACGCCCGCCCGCCACCCAGCCCACCCGGTAGCCCGGTGCCAGCGATTTCGAGAAGGAGCTGCAGTGCATCACCCAGCCCTCGCGGTCCCAGGCCTTGGCCGGCGGCGGGCGGCGCGGGCCGTGGTGCAGCTCGCCATAGACATCGTCCTCGATCAGCGGGATGCGCCGCGCGCTCAGCATCTCGACCAGCCTGGCCTTGGCATCATCAGGCATGGTGCCGCCCATCGGGTTCTGGAAGGTCGGCATGAACCAGCAGGCCTTGACCGGATGCTGTGCCAGCACGCGCTGCAGCGAGTCCAGATCCACGCCGCTGCGCGGATGGGTCTCCACCTCCACCGCCCGCAGCCCGCGCCGCTCCAGGGCCTGCAGCGCGGCATAGAAGCACGGGGTCTCGATGGCCACCACATCGCCCGGCTGCGTGCTCACCTCCAGGCAGAGGTTCAACGCTTCCATCGCGCCATTGCTCACGACGATCTCGGACGGCGGCACATCGATGCCGGCCAGGCCATAGCGCAGCGAGATCTGGTGCCGCAGCTCGCCACTGCCCGGTGACATGTCCTCCACGGTGCGCCACGGATCCATGGCCCGCATCGCCCGCCCCATGCCGCGCGCCAACACCTCCAGCGGAAACAGGGTCGGCGACGGAAATGCCGACCCCAGCGGCACCAGCTCGCGCTGGCGCGCCTGGGCCAGCACCTGGAACACCAGAGCCGACACATCCACCGTCATGCTGTGACTCAGCGGTTCGCTGGCGGCGGGCTCCGGCTCGCCAAGGGTGGGCCGGCTCAGCACGTAATAGCCAGAACGCGCCCGCGCCTCGACCAGCCCCTGGGTTTCCAACAGGTAATAGGCCGAGAAAATCGTCGAGGCGCTGAGCCCCTGCTGCCCCCGGACCTCACGCACCGAGGGCAGGCGATCGCCGGGCTTCAGGCTGCCGCTGCGGATGCGCTGGGCAATGGACTCGGCATAGGCCTCGTAACGTTTCATCGGATTCCTGGGCGTGTCTGATACCGCGCAGATGCACAACTTTCGATGCACAACAGTTCGACCTCAGCTGTTGTGCAGAAATTTGTGCGTTTCACGGCGGGATGTAGAGCAAGCATCCGTGCCGACCCTGTACAAGAAAAAAGGCCTAAGTAATTGATTTACTTAGGCCTTTTGGATTTCTCCGGATCATCTGGGATGTCCCGAGATCGTTGAATGGTGGAGCCGGGGGGAATTGAACCCCCGTCCGCAAGCCATCACCGAGCAGTTCTACATGTGTAGCCGTCTGATTTGAATCTCGCGTTCAGGTCGCGCAGCGGCACGCTACCTTTCCCGCCAGTCACTAAATCTTGTTCCCTATCGAGTGACCCGACAAGAAACCAGCCGATGTGAATGACTTCTCAGCTTTCCGTCTTGCGACTTGAGCCCGGCCCATCGGCCTGCCGTTGAGAAGCTCAACTGCAATTAAGCAGCGAGTGCGAACGTAGAGTCGTTTGCAGTTACTTTGTTTCCAGTGGTTTTACGAGCGGACTGGTGCTCGACATGCCCTACTTCGGATCCGCACCCACGTCGAAACCGGGTCGGCCCCTAAGACTTGTAGTTTAAGGCAGAACCAGTTCTTTCAAGAGCTGGGCCGGCTCATTGATGACAATATCTGCGCCCCAGGCCTCGACGCCGGCCCCCTGCCCCAGATAGCCCCAGCCGGCAGCGACCGTGGCCATGCCGGCGGCGCGACCGGCCTGCACATCACGTTCGTCGTCGCCGATATAGACACACAGCTCGGGCGCGATGCCGAGGCGACGCGCCGCTTCCAGCAATGGGCCGGGATGCGGCTTGGCATGCGGCGTGGTGTCGCCGCCGATCACCGCGCCGGCCTGCTCGAACAGGCCCAGCGCCCGTGTCATCGGCAGCGCGAAGCGTTCGGCCTTGTTCGTCACGATGGCCCAGGGCATGGCCGCTGTGCTCAGCGCATGCAGCACCGGCTGCATCGCTTCAAACACAGCGGTCAGACGCAGCATGCGGCGCTCGTAGCGATCCAGAAAATCGGCGCGCAGCAGCTCGAAGTCTGCATGACCAGGACCAACGTCCAGAGCCCGCCCCAACATACCGCGCGCGCCCGAGCCCACCATCGGACGCAGCGCCTCATAGGGCAAGGGATCGAGGCCGCGCTCGATGCGCATCTCGTTGGCAGCACCCGCCAGATCGGGCGCGCTGTCGATCAGCGTGCCGTCGAGGTCAAAGAGCACGGCACGCACATGGGCCAGCGAAGCGGCCGAGTTCAGGACTGCACTCATATCAAGGGTTTGCGACAGGCCATCAGGTAATTGACATCGGTATCGGTGCCAAGGCTGTAGCGCTGGGTCAGCGGGTTGTAGCTCAGGCCCTTGCTGCTGTGCAGCTCGAGACCGGCATCACGACCGAATTGCGCCAGCTCCGAAGGCTTCAGGAAACGCGCGTACTCATGAGTGCCGGCAGGCAACATCTTCAGCACATACTCGGCGCCGACGATGGCCAGCATGAAGGATTTGAAGTTGCGGTTCAGGGTCGAGAAGAACAGCCAGCCCCCGGGTTTGGCCAGGTCGGCACAGGCCCGCACCACCGAGGCCGGATCGGGCACGTGCTCCAGCATTTCCATGCAGGTCACGGCGTCGAACGAAGCCGGCCGCTCGGCCGCCAGCGCCTCGACCGCGATCTCACGGTAATCGACGTTCTCGGTGCCCGCCTCCATCGCATGCAGCTGGGCCACTTTCAGCGGTTTGGTCGAGAGATCGATGCCAAGCACGCGCGCGCCCTTGCGTGCCATCGAATCGGTCAGGATCCCGCCGCCACAACCGACATCCAGCACATCGAGCCCGGCCAGCGGGCACAGGCCGTCGATCCACCCCAGGCGCAGCGGGTTGATCTGGTGCAAGGGCTTGAATTCGCTGTCGGGATCCCACCAGCGATGGGCCAGTTCGCCGAACTTGGCGAGCTCTTGAGGGTCGGCATTGATCATGGGCGGCAATGATAGGGCAATAAAAAACCCCGCCGAGCCGAGCTCCTGCGGGGTTGGTCGTCAAGCGGCCGAAGCCGCCGAGATCACTTCTTGTTGCGGGTACCGACGACTTCGATTTCCACGCGGCGGTTCTTGGCGCGGCCTTCGGCAGTCTTGTTGTCAGCAACAGGCTGCTTCTCGCCCTTGCCTTCGGTGTAGACGCGGTTCTTCTCGACGCCCTTGGAGACCAGATAGGCCTTCACGGCTTCGGAACGCGACACCGACAGCTTCTGGTTGTAGGCATCGGAGCCGACCGAGTCGGTGTGACCCACGGCAATGATGACTTCCAGATTGATGCCACCGGTCTTGGAGACCAGGTCATCCAGCTTGGCCTTGGCTTCGGACTTCAGCACCGACTTGTCGAAGTCGAAGAAGGCGTCAGCAGCGAAGGTCACCTTCTCGCTCACGGGAGCGGGCGGCACGACCGGTGCGGGCGGCTTCACAGCAGGAGCCGGCGGCGGAGCGACCGGCTTGGGCGGCTCAACCTTCGGTGCCGGCTTCAGGGCGCCGTCGCAATCCTTGGCGGCAGTCGCCGGGGTCCAATTGCTGTTGCGCCAGCAATATTCGTTGGTGCCGTTCTTCCAGACGGTACCGTCTGTTGCACGCCAGTTGTCGACGGTCTGAGCAAAAGCGCCAGACGAAGCAACAACAGCGACTGCGAAGAGCGACGCCACGCGATTCAATTTCTTCATGATTCTCCTCTCAAGGAAGGCCGCAGTTGCCCTGCGAAATTTTCCAAAGCTGGAACTAAACCTCAGGAAGATTCCCAGCATTCGGGTTTCTCCTAGGGACTCGTCGATTGTGCCATAGGGCACCCCGACGGTTTGCATTGTGGGGGCGCCCGCCGCACCACATCACGCCAATGTTGCGCAGCCACTACAGCGCCGCGCAATTAGAATTCGCGCTCCTGTCTCTATTGACGTTGGCCGCACCACGGGGTGTGAGCCGCGCCCGCGCATGACCCAGTTCGCCAAGGAAACCCTGCCCATCAGCCTGGAAGAGGAGATGCGGCGTTCGTACCTCGACTACGCGATGAGCGTGATCGTCGGACGTGCCCTCCCCGACGCCCGCGACGGCCTCAAGCCGGTGCACCGGCGCGTGCTTTACGCCATGAATGAAATGGGGAACACCTACAACGCCAAGTACCGCAAGAGTGCGCAGGCCGTGGGTGAAACCATGGGTAAATACCACCCGCATGGCGACTCCGCGATTTACGACACCATCGTGCGAATGGCCCAGCCCTTCAGCCTGCGTCACATGCTGATCGATGGCCAAGGCAATTTCGGCTCCATCGACGGTGATAACGCAGCGGCGATGCGATACACCGAAATTCGTCTCGACAAAATCGCTCACGAATTGTTGGCGGATATCGACAAGGAAACCGTCGACTTCGGACCCAACTACGACGGCAGCCTCAAGGAGCCGCTGGTGCTGCCCGCGCGCCTGCCGAATCTGCTGATCAACGGCGCTTCCGGCATCGCCGTGGGCATGGCCACCAACATCCCGCCGCACAACCTCAACGAGGTCGTTGACGCCTGCCTGCATTCGCTGAAGAACCCGGACTGCTCGATCGACGAGCTGATGGAGATCATCCCGGCACCCGACTTCCCGACCGCCGGCATCATCTACGGCATGTCCGGCGTGCGCGAAGGCTACCGGACCGGCCGCGGCAAGGTCGTGATGCGCGCCAAGGTCCATTTCGAGGACATCGACAAGGGCTCGCGCCAGTCCATCATAGTTGATGAGATCCCCTACCAGGTCAACAAGAAGACCCTGCTGGAGCGCATTGCCGAGCTGGTCCACGAGAAGAAGATCGAGGGCATCAGCCACATCCAGGACGAGAGCGACAAGTCCGGCATGCGCGTGGTGATAGAGCTCAAGCGCGGCGAAGTGCCCGAGGTCGTGCTGAACAATCTGTACAAGCAGACCCAGCTGCAGGACAGCTTCGGCATGAACATGATTGCGCTGATCGATGGTCAGCCCAAGCTGTGCAATCTGAAAGACCTGATCACCGTCTTCCTGGAGCACCGCCGCGAGGTGGTGACGCGGCGCACCATGTTCGAGCTGCGCAAGGCGCGCGAACGCGGCCATGTGCTGGAAGGCCTGGCGGTGGCGCTGGCCAATATCGACGAGTTCATCGAGACCATCAAGAACTCGCCGACCCCGCCGGTGGCCAAGGCCGCGCTGATGGCCAAGAGCTGGGACAGCTCGCTGGTGCGCGAGATGCTGGTGCGCGCCGAGGGCGACACGCCAGGCGGCCGCGGCGCCTTCCGCCCCGAGGGCCTGCCGGCGATGTACGGCATGCAAACGGATGGCCTGTACCGTCTGTCCGACGACCAGGCCGGCGAGATCCTGCAGATGCGTCTGCAGCGCCTGACCGGGCTGGAGCAGGACAAGATCGTCGGCGAGTACAAGGATGTGATGGCCCAGATCGCCGACCTGCTGGACATCCTGGCCAAGCCCGAGCGCGTCACCGTCATCATCGGCGAAGAGCTGGTCCAGGTTCGCCAGGAGTTCGGCCAGACCAAGCTGGGCGCGCGCCGCAGCGTGATCGAGCACAACGCCCAGGAGCTGGGCACCGAGGACCTGATCACGCCCACCGATATGGTCGTGACGCTCTCCCACACCGGCTACATCAAGAGCCAGGCGCTCAGCGAGTATCGCGCCCAGAAGCGCGGCGGCCGCGGCAAGCAGGCGACACAGACCAAGGAAGACGACTGGGTCGACCAGCTCTTCATCGCCAACACGCACGACTGGATCCTGTGCTTCTCCAACCGCGGCCGCGTCTACTGGCTGAAGGTCTGGGAGGTGCCTCAGGGCTCGCGCAACTCGCGCGGCAAGCCCATCGTCAATATGTTCCCGCTGCAACAGGACGAGAAGATCACCGTCGTGCTGCCGCTGACCGGCGAGTTCCGCGTTTTCCCCGAGGATCACTTCATCTTCATGGCCACCGCCCTGGGCACGGTGAAGAAGACCTCGCTGAAGGACTTCAGCAACCCGCGCAAGGCCGGCATCATCGCGGTCGACCTGGACGAGGGCGACCATCTGATCGGCGCTGCGCTGACCGACGGCAAGCATGATGTGATGCTGTTCAGCGACGGCGGCAAGGCGGTGCGTTTCGACGAGGATGATGTGCGCCCGATGGGTCGCCAGGCCCGCGGCGTGCGCGGCATGATGCTGGAGCCCGATCAGCGCCTGATCGCGATGCTGGTGGCCGAGGACGAGAACCAGAGCGTCCTGACCGCCACCGAGAACGGGTTTGGTAAGCGCACCGCGATCACCGAATACACCCGCCACGGCCGCGGCACCAAGGGCATGATCGCGATCCAGCAGAGCGAGCGCAACGGCCGCGTCGTCGCCGCCACCCTGGTGCACGCCGAGGACGAGATCATGCTGATCACCGACAAGGGCGTGCTGGTGCGCACCCGCGTCAGCGAGATCCGCGAGCTGGGCCGTGCCACCCAAGGCGTGACCCTGATCGCGCTGGACGATGGCGCCAAGCTGTCGGGCCTGCAGCGCATCGTCGAAAACGATGCCAACGACAGCAGCGATGCTGAAACCCCAGCCGACGACAGCAGCGCTGCCGACGATGCCAACAAGGAATGATGTTTTGAACTCTCAGCCCCTGAAAACTCTCGCCGCCGCCGCACTGCTGGCCGCCTCCGCCCAGAACGTGCATGCCCAAGCTTCGCCGGCAGCCCAGCCCGCACCGGCCGCCGCCAGCAGCAGTCCCGCCAAGAAGGAACTGGTGGCCAAGCTGCTGCAACTGCAACAGCCCGGCTTCGAGACCCTGGGACGCAGCCTGCTGCAGCGGCCCATCGCGCAGCTGTCGCAAGGTGTAGGCCAGGCCTTGCAGCAAGTGCCGCCGGAAAAGCGCGAAGCCGCCATCAAGGCCATCGATGCTGATATCAAGAAGTTTGTGGACGAGACCGGCCCGCTGATGCGCGACCGCGCCATCAAGCTGGCGCCGTCGACCATCGGTGCCATGCTGGAGGAGCGCTTCACCGAAGACGAACTCAAGCAGTTGGTGGCCTGGTTCGAATCGCCGGTCAACAAGAAATACAACCAGATGGGTGCCGAGATGCAGAAGGCCCTGACGGAGAAGCTGGTCGCCGAGACCCGCAGCACGGTCGAGGCCCGTCTCAAGACGCTGGAACAGAACATGGTCAAGCAACTGGGCATCACGCCTCCGCCGGCGCCGGCCGCCAGCCCCGCGAAGAAGTAAGCAACGCCAGACCCACGAGCTCAGCCGCCACGACCCACGACCCATGACCCAGCGCCCGTTCAATTTCTCCGCCGGCCCCGCCGCCCTGCCCGAAGAGGTGTTGCGCCAAGTGGCTGCGGAGATGCTGGACTGGCAGGGTTCGGGCATGAGCGTGATGGAGATGAGCCATCGCGGCCGCGAGTTCATATCGATCGCCGAGGCGGCCGAGCGCGATCTTCGCGAGTTGCTGCAGGTGCCGGCCAACTTCCGCATTCTGGTCATGCAGGGCGGTGGTCTGGCCGAGAACGCGATCGTGCCGCTGAACCTCTCACGCGGCGGCAAGGTGGACGTGGTGGTCAGCGGATCCTGGTCGAAGAAGAGCGCCGAGGAGGCCCGCCGCTACGCCGATGTACAGATCGCGGCCGACGGTGCGATGTCCAGCTACACCGCGTTGCCGGGCGACTGGCGGCTGCGTAAAGACGCGGCCTATGTCCATATCTGCAGTAACGAGACCATAGACGGCACCGAGTTCCACACCCTGCCGGACCTCAAGGCCATGGGCAGTGAGGCTCCGCTGGTGGCCGATGTGTCCTCGCACCAGCTCTCGCGCGCCATCGACTGGTCCAAGCTGGGCCTGGCCTTTGGCGGCGCACAGAAAAATATCGGCCCGGCCGGCGTGACCCTGGTCTATGTGCGCGAGGACCTGCTGGGCCATGCGCTGCCGGCCTGCCCGTCGGCATTCGATTACAAGATCGTGGCCGATGCGCAGTCGATGTTCAACACGCCGCCGACCTTCGCAATCTATGTCGCGGGACTGGTGTTCCAGTGGCTGAAGAAATTCAGCTATGCCGGCAAGACCGGCCTGGCCGCGATCGAGCAGCGCAATATCGACAAGGCCGCCCTGTTCTACGGCGCGCTGGACGGCTCGGGCCTGTTTGAAAACCGCGTCGCGGCCGACTGCCGCTCGCGCATGAATATTCCGTTCTATCTGCGCGGTGAATACAACACCGAGCGCTTGAACGACGCCTTCCTGGCCGGTGCCAGGGAGCGCGGGCTGCTGCAACTCAAAGGCCACAAGTCGGTGGGCGGCATGCGTGCATCCATCTACAACGCCATGCCGCTGGAAGGTGTGCAGGCGCTGGTCACGTATCTGAAGGACTTTGAGACAAGCCATGGCTGATAGCCCTAAACCCGGCAGCAATCCCGGTGCCGATCCCGAGCTGCTGAAACTGCGCGATCAGATCGACGCGGTCGACCAGCAACTGCTGGAGCTGCTGAATCGCCGCGCCACGCTGGCCTCCGAGGTCGGCGAGCTGAAGAAAAAGGAAGGCTCGGTGGTCTTCCGCCCCGAGCGCGAAGCCCAGGTCATCAACGGCGTGAAGGCTCGCAACGCCGGACCGTTGAAGAGCGACAGTGTGGCGCCGATCTGGCGCGAGATCATGTCGGCCTGCCGCGCGCTCGAAACACCGACCCGCGTGGCCTATCTGGGCCCGGCCGGCACCTTCAGCGAGCAGGCCGCGCTTGGCTTCTTCGGCAGCTCCATCGTGCAAGTGCCCTGCACCAGCATCGACGAGGTATTCCGCACCACCACCGCCGGCGCCGCTGACTTCGGCGTCGTACCGGTCGAGAACTCGACCGAGGGTGTGGTCGCACGCTCGCTGGACCTCTTCCTGAGTACGCCGCTGTTCATCATCGGCGAGACCAGCTTGTTCGTGCGCCACAACCTGCTGCGGCGCGAAAACTCTCTGGACGATATCCAGGCCGTGTGCGCCCACCCCCAGGCCTTGGCCCAGTGCCACGGCTGGCTGTCCACTCATCTGCCCCACGCCGAGCGCCGCCCGGTGTCCAGCAATGCCGAGGGCGCGCGCCTGGCCTCGCTGGATAAGCGCCTGGCCGGAATCGCCAGCGAGCGCGCCGGCAGCGAGTACGGCCTGCACCTGGTGGCCCCCGCCATCCAGGACGATGCCCACAACCGCACCCGCTTTGCCATCGTCACCCACCCGGACCGGCACCCGGCCCCGAAGGCCTCAGGCAATGACTGCATCAGCCTGGTGGTTTCGGTGACCAACAAGCCCGGCGCGGTGCATGACATGCTGGTGCCGCTGAAGGAACGCGGCGTCTCGATGACGCGCTTCGAGTCGCGCCCGGCGCGCTCGGGCCAGTGGGAGTACTACTTCTACATCGACCTGCAAGGCCACCCCGACCAGCCTCATGTGGCCCAGGCGCTGCGCGAGTTGCGCGAGGCCTGCGCCTTCTTCAAACTGCTGGGCACCTACCCGCTGGATTCACACTGAGATGTACAAACAACTGGGCGTGATCGGCTGCGGCCTGATGGGCGGCTCGTTCGCGCTGGCGATGAAGAAGGCCGGCCTGGTCAAGCGCATCGTCGGCTACAGCAAGTCGCCGTCGACCACCGAAACAGCCAAGCGCCTGGGTGTCATCGATATGGTGGCCGAATCGGCGCTGCAGGCGGTGGCCGGCTCGGACATCGTGCTGCTGGCCGTGCCGGTGGCCGCCACCGAAGCCAGCCTGCGCGCGGTGCGCCATCTGGTCGAGCGCAAGGTGCTGTTCATGGATGTCGGCTCGACCAAATGCGATGTGGCCGAGGCAGCACGCCGCGCGCTCGGCGACAAGCTGCCGGCCTTTGTTCCGGCCCACCCGATCGCCGGCAAGGAATCGGGCGGCGTCCAGAACGCCGACGCTGCGCTCTATCAGGGCCGGCAGGTCATCCTGACCCCGCTGCCCGAGACCGATGCCGGCCTGGTGCAGAAGGCCACCGACATCTGGTCGGCCCTGGGCTCCCAGGTGTTGAAGATGACGCCGGAAAACCATGACGCTGCTTTTGCCGCCGTCAGCCACCTGCCCCACCTTTTGGCCTTCGCCTTCTTCCAGGCGGTGGCCAGCCAGCCCGCTGGGCGCGACTATCTGAGCCTGGCCGGCCCGGGCTTTCGCGACTTCACCCGCATCGCCGCCAGCGAGCCGGCGGTCTGGCGCGACATCCTGATGGCCAACAAGGGCGAGTTGCTGGTGCAGTCGCGCCTGTTCCGGCAGGCGCTCGACGCACTGGAGGCGATGATCCACAGCGGCGATGCCGCCGCGCTGGAGGCCCGCATCCGCCTGATCGCCGAGGCCCGCGCCAATTGGCATATGAATGCGCCACGCGCCACCACGCGCAAAGACAACTGATTCGCCTTTTTCCATGTTCAAGATTCCCTTCCTCGACCTGCCGCCGCTGCGCAGCGCCGCCGGCACCGTGCGCCTGCCGGGCTCCAAAAGCATCTCCAACCGGGTGCTGCTGCTGGCCGGCCTGTCCGAGGGCACGACACTCGTCCACGATCTGCTGGACTCCGACGACACCGCCGTGATGCTGGCCGCGCTGAAGGAACTGGGCTGCACCCTGGAACAGACAGCCGGAGGCCCGCTCAAGGTCACCGGCATCGGCGCCCGCCTGGGCACCCAGCAGGCCAAGCTCTTCCTCGGCAATGCCGGCACCGCGATGCGGCCGCTGACCGCCGCGCTGGCCCTGCTGGCCGCCACCCAGGGCGGCGAGTTCGAGCTCAGCGGCGTGCCGCGCATGCATGAGCGGCCTATCGGCGATCTGGTCGATGCACTGCGCGGCCTGGGCTGCGAGATCGACTGCCTGGGCCAGCCGGGCTATCCGCCGCTGCGCTTGCGCGGCCCATCGACCTTGCGCCTGAGCGAGCCGGTGCGCGTGCGCGGCGACGTCTCCAGCCAGTTCCTGACCGCGCTGCTGCTGGCCCTGCCCCTGGTGGCCGAGCAGGAGGTGCAGATCGACGTCATTGGCGAACTGATCTCCAAGCCCTATATCCACATCACGCTCGAACTGCTGAAGCGCTTCGGCATCGAGGTCCGGCGCGAAGGCTGGCAGCGTTTCAAGATACCGGCCGGCAGCCGCTACCGCTCGCCGGGTGAGGTCCATGTCGAGGGCGATGCCTCGTCGGCCTCCTATTTTGTCGCTCTGGGTGCGATCGCGGCCCTTGAAGCGCCGGTCCGCATCGAGGGTGTCGGCTCGGCCTCGCTGCAGGGCGATGTGCGCTTTGTCGAGGCCGCCCGGGCCATGGGCGCCCTGGTCGAGTCCGGGCCCAACTGGCTCGAAGTCCGGCGTGGCGCCTGGCCTTTGAAGGCGCTGGACCTGGACTGCAACCACATCCCCGACGCGGCGATGACGCTGGCCGTGATGGCGCTGTACGCCGACGGCCCCAGCACCCTGCGCAATATCGCCTCCTGGCGCGTCAAGGAGACCGACCGCCTGGCCGCGATGGCCATCGAGTTGCGCAAGCTCGGCGCCGAGGTCGACGAGGGTCCGGACTGGCTGCGTGTGCAGCCGCCCAAGGTCTGGCAGCCGGCCGCCATCCACACCTATGACGACCACCGGGTCGCGATGTGCTTCTCGCTGGCTGCTTTCAACGGCCTGATCACGACGCGCGATGAACCGGCCCTACCGGTGCGGATTCTCGAACCGCATTGCGTGGCCAAGACCTTTCCCGACTACTTCGAGACGCTGTTCGAACTGGTGCAGACGCGCACCGACGACATCCCGGTGCTGACCATCGACGGCCCGACCGCGTCCGGCAAGGGCACGCTGGCCGATGAGGTCGCCCATGCCCTGGGCTATATCGTGCTGGATTCGGGCGCGCTGTACCGCGCCGCCGGCCTGGCCGCCTCGCGCGCCGGCATCGATCTGGATGATGGCGCGGCGGTCGCCCGCATCACGGCGGGGCTGGATCTGCGCTTCCGCAAGGGCCGGGCCTATCTGGGCGATGAGGATATTAGCGAGCTATTGCGCGCCGAAGCCGTCGGTCTGATGGCCTCCCAGGTAGCGGTCCATGCAGAGGTGCGCGCCGCGCTGAACCAGTTGCAGCTCGATTTCCGCCAGCTGCCCGGTCTGGTGGCCGACGGCCGCGATATGGGTTCGGCCGTGTTTCCGGACGCCGCGCTGAAGGTATTCCTCACCGCGAGCGCCCAGACGCGCGCCGAGCGCCGCCATAAGCAATTGATTTCCAAGGGTATTTCGGCTAATATCGCGGGCTTGCGTGCGGATTTGGAAGCACGGGACGCTCGCGACAGCAATCGCAGCGCCTCGCCTTTGAAGCCCGCCGCAGACGCGCAAAGCCTCGACAACTCGGCCCAGACCATTGAGCAATCAAGGGATCAGGTGCTGGCTTGGTGGGAAGAGCGCCGGCCGTTTCAAACCCAGCGTTGAGTGGGAGACGGTCCAGGCCTGAGAAGCCAGGGCCCGCCGCCCTTCCCTCCGAACGCCAGTTCATCGAGGGCGGCGATGTCTACAACCTAACCCGCAAGCCCGTCTTGCACCCACCGCGCCTGGACCAAACGCCTTGGTCGACGCACAGGAAACCAGAATGTCCCAAACCCAAACCGCTTCCGGCATGGACTCCTTCGCAGCAATGTTCGAAGAGTCGCTGCAGAAGTCCGACATGCGCGCCGGCGAAGTGATCTCCGCTGAAGTCGTTCGCGTCGAGCACAGCTTCGTCGTCGTCAACGCAGGCCTGAAGTCCGAAGCCTACGTGCCTATCGAAGAATTCAAGAACGACCAGGGCGAACTGGAAGTTCAAGTCGGTGACTTCGTGTCCGTCGCCATCGACGCCATCGAAAACGGCTACGGCGACACCATCCTGTCGCGCGACAAGGCCAAGCGCCTGGCCTCGTGGCTGAGCCTGGAAACCGCACTGGAGTCGGGCGACTTCGTGACCGGTACCGTCTCGGGCAAGGTCAAGGGCGGCCTGACCGTCCTCGTGAACGGCATCCGCGCCTTCCTGCCGGGCTCCCTGCTGGACACCCGTCCGGTCAAGGACATGAGCCCGTACGAAGGCAAGACCATGGAGTTCAAGGTCATCAAGCTGGACCGCAAGCGCAACAACGTCGTGTTGTCGCGCCGCGCTGTGGTCGAGGCTTCGATGGGCGAAGAGCGCGCCAAGCTGCTGGAAACCCTGTCCGAAGGCGCGATCGTCAACGGCGTGGTCAAGAACATCACTGAGTACGGTGCCTTCGTGGACCTGGGCGGTATCGACGGCCTGCTGCACATCACCGACATGGCATGGCGCCGTGTCCGTCACCCGTCGGAAGTCGTGACGGTGGGCCAGGAACTGACCGCCAAGGTCCTGAAGTTCGACGCCGAGAAGAACCGCGTCTCGCTGGGCCTGAAGCAGCTGGGCGATGACCCGTGGTTCGGCGTGGCTCGCCGCTACCCGACCAGCACCCGCCTGTTCGGCAAGGTCACCAACATCGCCGACTACGGCGCCTTCGTCGAGATCGAGCCGGGCATCGAAGGCCTGGTGCACGTCTCCGAAATGGACTGGACCAACAAGAACGTCGCACCTTCGAAGATCGTCTCGCTGGGCGACGAAGTCGAAGTCATGGTGCTGGAGATCGACGAAGACAAGCGTCGCATCTCGCTGGGCATGAAGCAGTGCAAGGCCAATCCTTGGGAAGAGTTCGCCGAGAACGTCAAGCGCGGCGACAAGGTCAAGGGCCCGGTCAAGTCGATCACCGACTTCGGCGTGTTCGTCGGCCTGGCTCAAGGCATCGACGGCCTGGTGCACCTGTCCGACCTGTCCTGGGACGAGACCGGCGAAGCTGCCGTGCGCAACTTCAAGAAGGGCCAGGAAGTCGAAGCCGTCGTGCTGGCCGTGGACGTCGAGCGCGAGCGCATCTCGCTGGGCATCAAGCAGCTGGACAGCGACCCCTTCACCGCCTACACCACGGTCAATGACCGCGGCATGTCGGTGACCGGCAAGGTCAAGACGGTCGACGCGCGTGGCGCCGAGATCGAACTGGCCGATGGCGTGCTGGGCTATCTGCGTGCTTCGGAAATCTCCCGCGATCGCGTGGAAGACGCCCGCAACGTGTTGAAGGAAGGCGACGAAGTCACCTCCATCGTCGTCAACATCGACCGCAAGACCCGCAACATCCAGCTGTCGATCAAGGCCAAGGACAATGCCGACAGCCAAGAGGCGATGCAGCGTCTGTCCGCCACGTCCGAGCGTGAGAACGCCGGCACGACCAGCCTGGGCGCCCTGCTGCGCGCCAAGCTGGACAATCAAGGCAACTAATCATTGCTTGCAAGGGCCTGGGCTCTGGTAGCCTAGGGCCTTGCCGGTGATGCCGCAGGCTCGCCACTCTTTCGAGGGCGAGCCTGTTTCAATTCCAATCACAAGAATTTTCACGTCATGACCCGATCCGATCTTGTTGCCCATCTGGCCGAGCGCTTTGGCCAGCTCACCCAGCGCGACACCGAGTTCGCGGTCAAGACCATCCTGGACGCGATGTCCGATGCGCTGGCCAAGGGCCACCGCATCGAGATCCGCGGCTTCGGCAGCTTCTCGATCAACCGCCGCCCGCCCCGCATGGGCCGCAATCCGCGCAGCGGCGAGCAGGTACTGATCCCCGAGAAGCTGGTGCCCCATTTCAAGCCGGGCAAGGCCCTGCGCGAGTCGGTCGACGAACAGCTGCCGGTGCTCGACGACAAGGGCAGCGAGATTCACGCCTGAGCGCCACGAGCGCCGCCCTAGAATCCGTCCCGATGCGTATCTTCGTCTGGCTCTTCCGGGCCTTCATCTTCTTCGCCCTCTTCGCCTTCGCGCTGAACAACAGCCAGGAGGCTACCGTGCGCTGGTTCTTCGGCCACGAGTGGCGCGCGCCAATGGTCATCATCGTGCTGCTGGCCTTTGGCTGCGGCGCCGCTTTAGGCGTGCTGGCCATGGTGCCGGCCTGGTGGAAGCACCGCCGCGTCGCGCAGCGCGGCGGCGACATCGCGCCGGCCGTTTCCGACGCACCCACGCCCACCGAAGTTCAAACCCCCAGCGGCGTGCGCGATGGACTTTGATCTGCGCTGGCTGCTGTTCGCGCTGCCGGTGGCCTTCGGCCTCGGCTGGCTGGCCTCCAAGCTCGATGCGCGGCAATGGAAGCGCGAGCAGCGCGATGCCCCCAAGGCCTACTTCAAGGGGCTGAATCTGCTGCTCAACGAGCAGCAGGACAAGGCCATCGACGCCTTCATCGAGGCGGTGCAGAACGATCCCGACACCTCCGAGCTGCATTTCGCGCTGGGCAATCTGTTCCGCCGCCGCGGCGAGTACGAGCGCGCGGTGCGGGTGCACCAGCATCTGCTGCAGCGTGGCGACCTGCCGCGCGCCGAGCGCGACCGTGCCCAGCATGCGCTGGCCCAGGACTTCTTCAAGGCCGGTCTGTTCGACCGCGCCGAGGAGGCTTTCGCCGCGCTGCGCGGCACCGCCTTCGAGACCGAGGCCGAGCTGGCCCTGCTGTCGCTGTACGAGCGCTCGCGCGAATGGCGCAAGGCCGCCGAGGTGGCCCGCCATCTGGAGCAAGGCGGCACCGGCTCGTTCGCGGCCCGCATCGCCAACTATCTGTGCGAGCAGGCGCTGGAAGCCCAGGCCCGCAACGAGCACGGCGAGGCGCAGGAGTTGCTGGCCCAGGCCCGCAAGACCGCGCCGCAGGCCGCCCGCGCCCATGTGCTGGCCGGCCAGATGCTGGCCCGGCGCGGTCAGCCCGAGCAGGCCATGGCCGCCTATGCCCAGCTGCTGAGTGCCAAGCCCGAGGCCTTCAATCTGGTGGCCGGCGACTATGCGGACGCCGCCCTGGCCATAGGCGCGACCGAGCCGGCGCTGGCCACGCTGCTGGCCCAGTACCAGCGCGCGCCCGGCATGCATCTGCTGCTGGCCATCGCCAAGCTGGAGCCGGCCGCCGCCGCCCAGCGCCAGCGCCTGGTGACCCATCTGCGCGCCGAGCCCAGCCTCAGCGCCGCCCGCATGCTGCTGACCCAGAGCAAGGCCCAGCTCAGCGAGGAGGAAGCCCCGCTGATGGCCGCCGCGCTGGACCGCGCCAGCCGGCCGCTGCAACGCTATCGCTGCGCCGCCTGCGGCTTCGAGGCCCAGCACTATTTCTGGCAATGCCCGGGCTGCCTGAACTGGGACACCTACCCGCCCCGCCACGTTGAAGAACTCTGAGAACACCATGGCGAGCAGCGACCGCGTCATCCTCTGCATGAAATGGGGCACTAAGTACGGCCCCGAGTACGTCAACCGTCTGTATGCGATGGTGCGACGCCATCTGCGCGGCGAGTTCCGTTTTGTCTGCCTGACCGACCGCCATGAGGGCATCCGCGCCGAGGTCGAATGCCTGCCCATCCCCGCCCTGGCCCTGCCGCCCGGCATTCCCGAGCGCGGCTGGACCAAGCTGACCACTTTCGAGGCGGATCTGCACGGCCTCAAAGGCACGGCGCTGTTTCTCGATCTCGATGTCGTCATCGTCGACGACATCACGCCCTTCTTCGAGGTGCCCGGCGAATTCCTGATCATCCATGACTGGAAGCGCCCCTGGCGCATCACCGGCAACTCCTCGGTGTATCGCTTCACCTTGGGTGCGCATGCCGATGTGCTGGCCAAGTTCCGCCGCGAGTTCGAGAGCATCCGCACCCAGGTGCGCAACGAGCAGGCCTATCTCTCCAACGAGATGCAAGCCAAGGGCTTGCTGACCTACTGGGACGCGGCCTGGTGCGCCAGCTACAAATACCACTGCATCCCGCGCTGGCCCAGCAATTACTGGCGCGCACCCTTTGTTCCCAAGGGCGCCCGCATCCTGATCTTCCATGGCGTGATGAACCCGCCCGACGCGCTGGCCGGCCGCAGCAACGGCAACTGGCGCCGCGCCAAGCCGGCGCCCTGGATCGCGGATCACTGGCGCGAATGAGCCCGCCACCCAAGGTTCTGCACTTCGTCACCGGCGGCTTCTCCGGCGCCACCCAGGTGGCGCTCGACCTGGTGCGGGCGGCCCAGGCCAGCGGCCGCAGCGAGCCCCTGCTGGTGCTGCGCAAAAAACGCCAGACCGACCCGCAGCGCATCGCCGCACTGCAACAGCAAGGCCTGCCGATCGAACTCGTGCCGGGCTGGAGCCATGCGGCCACGATCTGGCGCCTGCAGCAGCTCTGCCGCCGCTTCCGCCCCGATGTGCTGGTCGCCCACGGCTTCCCCGAGCACCTGCTGGGGCGCTGGGCCGGGCTGCTGGCGGGCGTGCCCCATCCGGTGCATGTCGAGCACAACTCGCGCGAGCGCTACAGCCGCTGGCGCCTGCTGCAAGCCCGCTGGCTGGCGAGGCGCAGCGATGCCATCGTCGGCTGCTCGGAGGGGGTGCGGCACAGCCTGCTGGCACTGGGCATGCCGGCGGACAAGACCCTGGCGATCTCGAATGGCATCCGGTTGGAACCGTTTGCCGACGCCGACCGTCATCCCTATGTCCAGCGCGTGCCGGGTCTGGTGATGGCGGCACGCTTCGCCAGTCAGAAGGACCACGCCACCCTGCTGCAGGCCCTGGCCCTGCTGCGCGAGCAAGGCCTGACGCCACCGCTGCTGCTGGCCGGTGGCGGCAGCGAGCGGCATCTGCGCGCCGCCCGGGCGCTGACGCAAAGCCTGGGCCTGCAGCAGCAGGTGCAGTTCCTCGGCTTCCAAGCCGGGCTGCCCGAGCTGCTGATGCGGCACCAGATCGCGGTGCTGTCCACCCACTACGAGGGCATGCCCCTGTCCCTGGTCGAGGGCATGGCGGCCGGCTGCGCCGTGGTCGGCACCGCCGTGCCAGGCGTACAGGAACTGCTGCGCGACGGCGACACCGGCCGCCTGGTGCCGCATCGCGATGCCCGAGCCCTTGCCGCTGTGCTGGCCGAGTTGCTGCGCCAGCCCCAGGCTGCCGCCGCGCTGGCCGCACGCGGCCGCCATGCCGCCCTCACCGAGCACAGCCTCGCCGGCATGACAAATCAATACGAAGACCTGTTCACCCGACTGGCCCGCAAGCAATGAGCTGCCCTGTTTATCTGATCAATCTGCCCCGCGACACACGCAGGCTGGCCGTGATGCAAGCCCAGTTGAACGGCCTGGATCTGCCCTTCGAGATCGTGCCGGCCGTCTATGGCCGTGAGCTGTCCGAAGCCGAGCGCGCGGCGCTCTACGATGCAAAGCAAAACCGCGCCCGCTTCCACCAGGCCATGGCGCCCGGCGAGATCGGTTGCTACGCCAGCCATCTGCAGGTCTGGCAGCGCCTGGTGGACAGCGGCGCGCCCCATGCGCTGGTGCTGGAGGACGATGCCGAGCTGCGCCCGCAGCTGCCTGCCGCGCTGCGAGCCGTGGCGGCCCTGCCGCCGCACTGGGACATGATCAAGCTGATCGGTCGCGAGCCCGAGTCGGTGCTGCACAGCTGGCCCCTGCCGGGCTGTGCTGCCGAGCTGGTCCGCTACCAGCGCGCACCCAGCCTGACCTGCGCCTACCTGGTCAGCCGCGCCGGCGCACAGAAGCTGCTGCGCAGCCGTCAGCCGTTCTTCCGGCCCATCGACGTCGATCTGCGCCACTGGTGGGAAGCGGATCTGCGCCTGTTCGGCCTCACACCCTACCCCATTGGCCTGAACGAAGAAGGCAGCACCTCCAGCATCGGCGGCCGCGAATTCGGCGCCTGGTGGTCGCGCCGCTGGCGCAAGGGCCGCACGCAATGGCATTACAGCCGCGGCAACGCCCGCGCCAACAGAGCCATGCTGGCGCAGTCGGATCCGTTCGCTGAACTGCGCCCGCACACAGCTTAGGAACGCCATGTCAACAAAGGACTACCTAGCCAGCCGGAGCGCATCGGCATGAGTCACGACACCCGCCCGCACACGGCCGTCCAGATTCAGCTCAGTGGCATGGGCGATCTCGTCTGGCATGCCCAGTACCTGCGCTGCATCGCCGAGCAAAGCCGCGATGGCCAGATCACCCTCGTCGCGCCACCGACCACGATGGCCCGCGATCTGCTCGGCCATGAGCCCTGGCTTCGCGACGTTGTCGATTTCGACCGACGGCCCCGGCGCGTGGAGCGCCGCCGTGGCCGCCACGGTGGTCTGCAGGGCCTGATGCGCCTGGGCGCCGAACTCGCGCCCCGGCGTTTCGACCGGATGATCATGTTCTCCGACCACCCGGGCCGAACCGTCATCGTCTGCTGGCGAGCCGGCATTCGCCAACGCATCGGCTACGGCGCGACCTGGCTGCAACGACTGATGCTGACGAAGTCGCCATGGATCAGTTTCTACGAGGGACCAGACGTGCGCGGCTACCACGAGGCCACCCGCTTCGCCATCGCGCAAGGCTTTTGCGATGCCCCCATCGTGCCCCGTATCTCTGTGCGCCCCGACGCGCTGGCGCGCATGTGCGAGCGTCTGGCCCCTCTGCCACGCCCCTTGTACGCGCTGGCGATCGGATCCTCCGAGCCTTGGAAGCAATGGGGCCAGGCCAACTTCACCGAGTTGGCCCGCCTGCTGCTTGAGGCCGGCTGCGGCGTGGTCATCAACGGAGGCCCTTTCGAAGCTGCGCTGGCAGCCGACATCCTGGACGGCATCCCTGCCGAGCTTCGTGCCCACGCGCTAGCCATCACCGATGGCAGTGCGGCGGATACCGTGGCCACGATGTCGCTGGCCAGGATCTGCATCGGCAACGACACTGGCGCCACCAATATCGCCGCAGGCGTCGGCACGCCCAGTTGGGTGCTGCTCGGCCCCCGCCCCCCGCTGCCCCACGACCCCGAGAAGATCAAGCTGCTGCAGGCACCGCAGCTCGCCGACATCCTCCCCGCCGACGTCGCCCGGCAACTGCTCAGCCATGACGCTGCCTGATATGACACGCGCCCACCCCGCCGGGAATCAAGCGCCGACGATTTATCTGGATGTCACAGACTTAGTCCTGTGGGCCAAGAAGCACTCAAACGTCACCGGGATTCAGCGCGTTCACCTCAATTACGCACTGCATTCCATCGACAAGGGTGTTCAATTCATCATGTTCTATGGCCGATCTTGCGAGCAGGTCGGCCTCGTCGACAGTTCGGTGATTGAGCATCTGGGCGAGCTACTCTCCGGTCAAGTCAAACCCGATACCGCCAAGCTATACCGCCTTTGCCCGAATGCCCGATTGCGACCATGGAAGGACTATGAAGAGAAGTACCGCGACAAGCCCGCCAAGTACTTCTTGCACACCTTCACAAGCCGGCTGCTGTTCTACATCACCCAATTTCTGTTCCGACGGGAAATGCCCGCCCCGTCGTTCAAGGACGGGGACATTCTGCTGAACGTGGGCAGCAGTTGGAGCCTCGGCGGCTATGTCCAGAACATCGAGAAACTGAAGCAGAAGTACCGAATCTCCGCGCAGATTCTGCTGCACGACATCATCCCGGTCGGACATATCCAGAAATCCAGCGAGAGTCGGGTCTTCACCCTTTTCATCAAGAAGAGCTTCGAGGCCTTTGATCGCTTCTTTACCAGCTCGGAATACAACCGGCGCGAAATCAAGAAATACATGCTTGAGTTCACCGGAGCGGAGAAGCCCATCGAAAAGTCGGTGTTCGGACAGCACATCAACTCGGAAGGTGTTGCAAGGGCGGCACTTCCCTCCGCGCTGCTACCCCATCAGTACCTGCTGTCGGTCGGACGGGTGACGGACTCCAAGAATCAGGCGCGCCTGTTGCAGGCCTGGGCTCGGGTGATCGAATCCCGGCAGGACGCGGGACTGAAACTGGTGGTGGTCGGCAGAGTCAACAAGAAGTACCAGGCACTGAACGATGTCTTGAAGTCCAAGCCACTCTTGCAGGACCGCGTGCTCTTTGTCAGCCAGGCCTCCGACGAGGAACTCGACGCGCTCTACCGCGCCTGTTATTTCACCGTGTTTCCATCGCTGATCGAAGGCTATGGGCTGCCGGCGGCCGAATCGGTCGGCTATGGGAAATTCTGCCTGGCTTCCAACGCGGCCTCGATCCCGGAAGCGGCTGGTGAGCATGCGGGCTACTTCAACCCGCTGGACGTCGACGACATCTACGCCAAGCTGGTGCAATTCATTCAGGACAAAGCCTTGCTGCACGAGCGGGAGACCTTGATCCGGGCCATGCCCCGGATGTCATGGGCCGACGCGACCACCGATCTGCTGACCAAGGCGCGCCGCCCGCTTTGAGGGAGCTTCCGTCTACCGGCCGTCGAGCAGTTCGGCGACGGCCGTCGCCAGGCTCTGGGAGCGCCCCACATTCAACGCGGACGGCAACCCGGGCAGAGGCCCCTGCCCGTTCTGCGCCAGCAGGACGGCCCGGCCGACCTTGGCCCGCTGCGCCGCCTCGATATCCGAGGGCTTGTCGCCAAACATCAGCGAGTTGCCCAGGTCGATGCGCAGCGCCCGGGCAGCCTGCAAGAGCATGCCAGGCGCGGGCTTGCGACATGCGCATTGCGCGCGGTAGGCAGGCAGCTGAGCGTCCGGCAAGTGCGGGCAGTACTCGATGGCCGCCAGACTCACGCCTTGCGCTGCCAGATGCTCGCGCAGATGCGCACTCAACACATGAAAATCGGCCTCGCTGTACATGCCGCGGGCAATGCCCGACTGATTGGTCACCACCACCAGCAGATAGCCAGCCTCCTGCAGACGCCGCATCGCCTCCACCGCACCGGGCACGAACTCGAACTCCTCCCAGCGATGGACATAGCCATGATCGATGTTGATGACGCCATCGCGATCCAGGAAGGCAGCCTTGCGCAGATCCGCCACCATCAGCTCCCGCGGATGCTGCGCACCAGCGCGGTGGTGGAATAGCCCGGCACGAAGGGAATGGCCAGCGAACGCCCGCCCCAGGACCGTACCAGTCGCGTCTCCTCCAGGGTTTCCATGTCGTAGTCCCCGCCTTTGACGTACACCTCGGGCCTGAGCCGCGCCAGCAGCGCCACCGGCGTTGCCTCGGCAAAAAAGGTCACCGCGTCCACGCTGGCCAGCCCGGCAAGCACCAGTGCACGATCCACCTCGCCATTGAGGGGTCGCTCGGGCCCCTTGCCCAGCCCACGCGCCGAGGCATCGGTATTCACCGCCACCAGCAGGCTGGCCCCGAGACGGCGCGCCGCATGCAGATAGCGGACAGGCCCGCGATGCAACACATCGAACACGCCATTGGTAAAGACCAAGGGCCGGGGCAGCCGGGCCAGCCATGCCGCCAGCGCCGCATCGTCGAGCGCGGCAGCATCGAAGAGCTTGTCTTGCAGTTGCCAGTCGGGCGCGCTCATCCTGCCATCTCCTCGTAGCTGACGGTGGCCGTGCCGAACTTGCCGACCACGATGCCGCCGGCCTTGTTGGCCAGCTGAATCGCGGCCTGCAGCGGCTGGCCCGCCGCCATCAGCACCGCCAGCGTCGCGATCACCGTATCGCCGGCGCCGGTGACATCGAACACCTCGCGGGCTCGGGCCGGCTCGTGCACGATGCCGTCCTCGCCGAACAGCGTCATGCCCTCCTCGGAGCGCGTCAGCAGCACCGCCTGCACGCCTATCGCGTCGCGCAGCGCCGCCACGCGGGCGGCCAGGTCGGCCTCGTCGCGCCAATGGCCCACGACCTGCATCAGCTCCCCCCGGTTGGGCGTGATGACGCTCGCGCCGGCATAGCGACGGTAGTCGCTACCCTTGGGGTCGACCAGCACCGGTTTGCCGGCGGCACGTGCCAGTTCAATCATGCGCGGAATATGGGCGAGCCCACCCTTGCCATAGTCGGAAAACAACACGACATCGTGCGCGGGCAACTGTTCGGCAAAGGCACCGACCATCTCGCCCAGCACCTCGTGGTCCGGCTCGTTCTCGAAGTCCACGCGTATCAGCTGCTGGGCGCGACCGATCACACGCAGTTTGACAATGGTCGAAAGCTGGGGGTCGGTGCGCAGCACCGCCTCGATGCCGCGCGCGGCGAGCAGGTGGCCAAGGGAGTTGGCCGCAGCATCGGCGCCGACCACGGTCAGCAGAGTCACCCGGGTACCCAGCGTCCTGATATTGAGCGCCACATTGGCCGCGCCGCCGAGGCGCTCCTCCTCGCGTTCGACGCGAACAACGGGCACGGGCGCCTCGGGCGAGATGCGCTCCACGGCGCCGTACCAGTAGCGATCCAGCATCACATCACCGACCACCAGCACGCGGCAGGTGGCCAGCAGTTCGCGGCTGGGCAGCGAAGCCCTCGTCATCATCGTGTCCACGCTCTCAATCCAGTCCCAGTTCCGACTCGATCAGGCCGCACAGGGTGTGGCCGATCAGGATGTGCGCCTCCTGGATGCGCGCCGTCACCTGATGCGGCACGACGATGGCCTCATCGCAAAGCTGGCCCAGTTGACCGCCGTCCCGTCCCAGCAAGCCCAGCGTGAACACGCCCAGCGTCTTCGCCGCCTCGACCGCACGCAGCACATTGCCCGAGTTGCCCGAGGTCGAGATGGCGATCAGGCCGTCACCAGCCCGAGCCAGCGCCATCAACTGGCGGGCGAACACCTGGTCGAAGGCGTAATCGTTGCCGATGCAGGTCAGCGCGGAGCTGTCGGTGCTCAGAGCGATGCCGGCCAGCGGCCGCCTGTCCTTGATGAAGCGCCCCGTCAGCTCCGAGGCCAGATGCTGGCTGTCGGCTGCCGAACCACCGTTGCCGCAGAAAAACAGCTTGCCGCCGGCATCGAGGATACGGGCCAGTTGCTGGCCGGCCGATTGCACGGCAGGTTCCAGCGTATGAAGCGCGGCCATCAGCTGTTGGTGTTCAGCGAGATTGCGAAGAAATAGGGAGCTCATGGATCAGGTCTCGAAGCAGCTGAAGCGAATCGCGCCACCTTCCCGCAGCGGCACCTGGCCGCGATTATCGGGGCACGGCATCCGATGCGGCTGCGGCAATCGCGACGACAATACGGCTCCTGCCTCACTCGGCCCCAGGCCCGCACGCATTGATGTCAGCCCCCCCGGACAACAGCAGCACTCTCCGAAGCCTGCTGGCCTATGTCAAACCCTATCGCCTGGGCGTGCTGCTGACCTTTGTCGCCTACCTGGCGGCGGCCTCCACCGAGCCGCTGATTCCGGAGCTGCTGCGGGTGGTGTTCGGCAAGGGCTTCGAGCAGCAGACCTTCTCGATCTGGTGGATTCCGCTGGTGCTGATCGGTCTGTTCGCGCTGCGCGGCGCGGCCAGCTTTGCCGGCCAGTACCTGCTGAACTGGACCGTGCTGCGCAGCGTGATGGATCTGCGCCAGACCCTGATGAACGCGATGCTGCGCGCCGACGCCAGCGTCTACAACAGCCTGCAGCCCGGCACGGTCGTGACCAAGGTGGTCAATGACCCGCAGCAGGCCCTGAGCCTGCTGGGCGGGGTGCTGACCACGCTGCTGCGCGACGGCCTGCCGACCATCGCGATGCTGGGCTATCTGTTCTTCCTGAACTGGCAGCTGACCCTGCTGTCCCTGGTCACGCTGCCGCTGATGGCCCTGGTGGTCAAGCAGGTCAGCCGGCGCGTCCACGCGATGGGCAATCTGAGCTACGACGCCCAGATGCAGCTCTCCGCCAAGGTCGACGACCTGACCCGGGCCTGGCGCGTGGTGCGCAGCTTCGACGCTGCCGAGCATGAGCGCGAGCGCTTCGCCGAGATCGCCCAGCAGGTGCGCCGCAACAGCCTCAAGCAGGTCGCGGCCGGCGCGCTGAGCTCGCCGCTGTCGCAACTGGTGGCCAGCGTCGGCCTGTCCATCATCGTCAGCCTGGCCCTGCTGCAGGCGCGCAGCCAGCATGCCTCGGCGGCGGACTTCGCGGCCTATATCACGGCGCTGCTGCTGCTGGTCTCGCGGCTGCGCCATCTCAGCGACCTGGCCACGCCGATCACCAATGCCCGCGTGATCGCGCACGGCTGCATGCAGCTGCTGGACCTGCCGTCCGAGCCCGACCAGGGGCAGCGCGAGCTGGCGTTGCCGGTGCGCGGCGAACTGCGCCTGGAACAGGTGCGGCTGCAGTACCCGGGCGCCGAGCGGGCCGCGCTGGACGGGCTCGATCTGCCGATTCCGGCCGGCCGCACCACCGCGCTGGTCGGTGCCTCGGGGGCCGGCAAGAGCTCCATCATCCATCTGCTGCTGGGCTTCGGCCGACCCGATGGCGGCACCGTGCTGCTGGACGGCGTCGACATCCAGACGCTCAAAAAGGCCAATCTGCGCCGCCAGTTCGCGGTGGTCTCGCAGGACATCGTGCTGTTCGACGCCTCGGTGGCCGACAACATCGCCTATGCCCAGCCGCGCGATGCGGCTCGCCTGGAGCAGGCCTTGCGCGCCGCCCATCTGTGGGACTTTGTGCAGGGCCTCCCCCAGGGGCTGGACAGCCCGATCGGTGCCAATGGCAGCATGCTGTCCGGCGGCCAGCGCCAGCGCCTGGCGATCGCCCGCGCGCTCTACAAGGACGCGCCGATCTGGGTCTTCGATGAAGCCACCTCGGCGCTGGACACCGAGAGCGAGCGCGCGGTGCAGCAGGCGCTCGATCAATGGCAGGGCCGCAAGACCCTGATCGTGATCGCCCACCGCCTGTCCACCGTGCGCTCGGCCGATGCCATCCATGTGCTGGGTGCCGGCCGGGTGATCGAAAGCGGCAGCCATGCCGAGCTGCTGGCCCGGGGCGGCGCCTATGCCGCGATGGTGCAGGCGCAGATCGGCGACTGAAACCATGCTGCGGCGCCGCCTGCTGTTGCTGCTTTGCGCCCTGCCCGCACTGGCCAGCGCGCAAGCGCTGCCGCTGGAGCTCAACAGCGCCAGCCAGGCCGAGCTCGAATCGCTGGCCGGCGTCGGCCCGGCGCTGGCCGAGCGCTTGCTGGCCGCGCGGGCCCAGGCCCCGTTCAAGGACTGGGCCGATCTGAAGCGCCGGGTGCGCGGCATCGGCACGGCGCTGGCGCGCAAGCTGTCGGCCCAGGGACTCAGGGTGCAGGGCCTGCCCTACGAGGAGCAGGGGCCCGGCTGATGTGTCAGGCCCGACACAATCTGCCTATCTTGCCGACAAGGCCGGCGGCTCCAATGCAGGTACCGGGCGATCAGCGCCCCGATGTCCACCCCAACAGGAGCCTGCATGCACAAAGCCGCCAGCCACGACAGTCACGACCATGGCCTGGCCCATGATCTGGCCCGCCTTCAGTCACAACAGGCGCAGCGCCGCCGCGCGCTCGGTTTGCTGGCCGGCGCCGGCGGCCTGATGCTGCTCGGCTGCGGAGGCGGCGGCAGCGAGGACAGTACCGCCACCACGACCAGCAGCGGCACGACCAGCAGCGGCACAACAAGCGGCACGACCACCGGCAGTTGCTCCGTCATCCCCGAAGAGACCGCCGGCCCCTACCCTGGCGACGGCTCCAACAGCGCGGGCGGCGGCATCGCCAACGCACTGACCCTCAGCGGCATCGTGCGCAGCGATATCCGCGCCAGCATCGCCGGCGCCAGCGGCACCGCATCGGGCGTGCCGCTGACCCTCACGCTGAAGCTGGTCAACACCAGTAGCAGCTGCGCCGACCTGGCCGGCTATGCGATCTATCTGTGGCACTGCGACGCCGAGGGCCGCTACTCGATGTACTCCAGCGGCATCACGGCCGAAAACTATCTGCGCGGCGTGCAGGAAACCGGCAGCGACGGCACGGTCAGCTTCACCACCATCGTGCCGGGCTGCTACGCCGGCCGCATGCCCCATATGCATTTCGAGGTGTTCCGCAGCGTCAACAGTGCCAGCGCCTACAGCAACAAGCTCAAGACCTCGCAGATCGCCTTCCCCACCGAGGTCTGCAGCAGCGTCTACAACAGCGTGGCCGCCTACAGCGCCAGCATCCGCAACCTGGCCGCGATCAGCTTTGCCAGCGACAACGTCTTCAGCGACGGCGTGAGCACCCAGCTCGCAACGATGGGCGGCAGCGTCGCGGCCGGCTACAGCGCCAGCCTGAGCGTGGGCATCGCCGCTTGAGCGCTGGTGTATCGTGCGTCGATGCACCGAGGGAAGGCTTTATGAACGCCAGCGCGATCCGCTGCCTGGTGGTGGATGATGACGGCGAGATCCGCAGCGCGCTGCAGGATTTTCTGCAGCGCTTCGGCATGCAGGTGGCCGCTGCGACCGACGGCGCCGAGATGCGCCGCCGGGTCGGCGCCCAGGCCTTCGATGTCGTCGTGCTCGACCTGATGCTGCCTGACGAGAACGGGCTGTCGCTGTGCCGGTGGCTGCGCGCCCAGCACCCCGGCACGGCCATCGTGATGCTGACCGCCCAGGGCGACCCGATCAGCCGCGTGCTGGGCCTGGAGATGGGGGCCGACGACTACCTGCCCAAGCCCTTCGAGCCGCGCGAGCTGGTGGCCCGCATCCATGCGATACGCCGGCGCGTCCAGCAGGGCGAACGCCAGCAAACGTCCAGCGCCGAGCCGCCGCGCGAGCTGCGCTTCGAGGGCTGGCGCTTCGACCGGCTGCTGCGCCAGCTGGTCTCGCCGACCGAGGTCGTGGTGGCCCTGTCCAGCGCCGAGTACCGGCTGCTGTCGGCCTTTGTCGAGCGGCCCGGCCGGGTGCTCAGCCGCGAGCAGCTGATCGAGCTGACCCGCGCGCCGGGCGTCGAGGTCAATGACCGCAGCATCGACCTGACCGTCTCGCGGTTGCGCCAGAAGCTGGCCGACTCCTCCCGCGAACCGCGCCTGATACGCACGATGCGCGGCGAGGGCTATCTGTTCGACGCCAAGCTGGGCTGAGCAGCATGCGCTGGTTCACCGACACCCTGGCCAAGCGCCTGTTCCTGCTGATGTGGGCGGCCCTGGTGGCCAGCCATCTGGCCGCGTTCGCCGCCGTCCATCTGCTGCATTTCGAGCGCGCTGCGCCGGCCCGGTTGCCGGTGTTTCCCTCGCTGCCGCCCACGCCCGGCCTGCCCCAAGGCGAGCGCGGGAGCCCACACCCGCCGCCGGGCTTGCCGCCACCCGACGGCCCGGGCCGGCCGCCCCCGCA
>NZ_JAQOWX010000066.1:6808-32656 GCF_028462495.1 Paucibacter sp. XJ19-41 | reverse complement strand
CTGCTGGCCAGCAGCACGCCGGCACGCTGGTCGCTGGCCTGCTGGGCCAGCCAGACCGGCTCCTGCTCCTCGCCGGCCTCCAGCGCCGCCGGGTCGGGCAGCTGCACGCGCGGCTCGCAGACGAAGAAGCCGGCCGTGCCGCGCGAATCGATGCTGGCCGAGGCCACCAGCCGGTCATAGGCGCTGATCACGGTCTGCGGGCTGACGGCCAGCTGCTGGGCCAGCTGTCGTATCGACGGCAGCCGTGCCCCGGAAGGCAGCTGGCCGGCCGCGATCAGTGCGCGCAGCCGCGTCTCGATCTGGTCGGCCAGAGCCATCGTGGAGTTGCGGTCGATCGAAAACATGCAGGCCAGTTTAGGGGCTGCGCAGCAGCGACAGCGCTAACACCAAGAGTGTCGCGGCCATCAGCAGATTGAAGGCGCGGCGCCGGCGCGGCTCGGCCAGAAAGCCCCGGATCGCGACGCCGAACAGCGCCCACATCGAGTTGCAGGGAAAGCCGATGGCCCAGCCGATCAGCCCCACCAGCAGCGCACCCTGCACCGCCCCCAGGCCGGTCGGCATGAAGACCGAGGCCAGCGTGATGGCCTTGATCCAGCTCTTCGGATTCAGCGCCTGGAACAGCACCGCCTGCGCAAAGCTCAGGGGCTCGGCTGGCCGGCCCTGGGCCGCCGAGACGCCGCTGAGCTGCCGGCCAGATAGACCAGGTAGAGCACGCCGGTGACGCGCAGCACGGCGTGGGCCTGCGGATAGGCCAGGAACAGGCTGCCCAGCCCCAGACAGCACAGCAAGGTCTGGGCAAACACGCCGACATTGATGCCCAGGATGGGCGCCAGGCTGCGGCGATAGCCGAAGTTCGCGCCCAGCGCGGTCAGCATCACATTGTTCGGGCCGGGTGTGCTGGACATCACCAGGCAGTAAGTCATCAGGGGCAGCAGATCGCTGAGCATCGGGCGGGGCTCCAGAAAGGGAAGCCCGAGCTTAGGGATGCGGGACAAGCAGGCCCAGATACAGTGGGCCGGCTCCCGCCGGATGCTGTACCGCTGGCGCGAGCGGTACAGCCGGCCTCAGCGGCTCAGATCCTCGCGGCGCAGGCCCAGAAAACCCAGCAGATTGGACTGTGCAATATTGCGGCGCTTGTCCGGCGCCAGGCCGGCGGCGAAATGATCGAAACGCGCCCTCACCTCGGCCAGGCCGTACTCGGGCCAGTCGCTGCCGATGCAGATGCGGCGATCAAAATGATTGAAGAGAAAGGCCAGATCAGCGTCGACCGAGCTGCCGGGGAATTTCATCAGGGTCAGCGACAGATCGAGCAGCAGCTGCGGGTTGTGCCGCACCAGCTGGGCATAGCGCAGCACGTCCACATCGCCGCCATGCACCAGCACCACCCGGGTCGCGGGTGCCTCGCGCAGCACGGCCACCAACGAGGCCAGCGGATCGGCATCGGGATAGTGCTCGATGCCGCAGTGCTGGTAGGTGCAGAAGAACACCACCAGGCCGGCCTCGCCGGCCGCACGCAGCGCCGGGCCCAGCGTCGCCAGACGCCGGGTCAGGCCGGAGAAGCGCGGGTGGATCTTGATGCCGAGGTAGCCCATCGCCCGCAGTGCGCGCAGGGCCTCGGGCGAGGCATCGCGGGCCGGGTCGAAGCCGGCAATCGGGATCAGGCCTGGATGGGCGCGGCAGGCAGCAATGAAGTCTTGATGGCTGTAGTCCTCGATGCCGGCCAGGCCGATCGCGCAGGCGCCCAGATAGGATTGGGCCTTCAGCTCATCGGCCAGCAGGGCAAAGCCGGCCGACCGGCCCGAGCTCAGCCAGCGCCCGCTCAGGGTCGGGTGGGCCAGCGAGTCCAGCAGCGCGTCATCATCCATGCGGCGCTCCGGTTTGCAGCCGCAGGCCGACGAGGGCCTCGCTCGCGGCGGAGGCCGCCAGTTCGGCGCTCGCGGCGCTGCAGATGATGTGGCCGCAGCGCGCGGAGGCGTCGGTCAGCGGCGGCACGAGGTCGCCGACCTGGCAGTACAGCTCGGCCCGCTCGACACCGGGCCGCGCCTGCAACTCGGCCAGCCCGCTGATGGCCTCGACGATGCCCGGTGCGGCGGTGACAAAGCGGATCGCCGCAGCGCCCGGCGGCCGCTGCGGCCGCAGATCGGGCTCGCGGCCGAGTGCCACGGCCAGCGCGGCCTCGACCAGATCGATGCCGGTGGACAGCGGCACCAGATCGCTGGTGATGAAGCCACCGCCCAGCCTCGCGCCGGTCTCCATCATCACCGGTCCGTCGGGGCCTAGGCGCATTTCACTGTGCCCGGCGGCGTTGGTTATGCCCAGGGCCTGCACAGCAGCCACGGCGGTCTCAGCGAGCCTGGCCTGATCGGCCGCACTGCGGACCGAAGGCTGGCGATGACCGATCTCGACATAGTGAGGGGCCCCGCTGGTCAGCTTCTCTGTGATCGCGATGACCCGGGTCTGGCCGCGCCAGCTGAGCGTCTCGACCGAGAACTCGGGGCCGTCGACAAAGGCCTCGACCATCACGCCATCGGCCCGCGTGTGGCGCAGCGCGTGCTCGAAGGCGGTGTTCAGCGTGGCCTCGTCGGCCCCCTGCGCGACCCGGCTGACGCCGCGCCCGCCATGGCTCAGCGCCGGCTTGAAGATCGCATCACCGGGCAGCGCTCGCGCCAGGCGGATGGCCTGCGCCAGGCTGTCGGCGTGACCGAACACCGGACAGGGCACGCCGTGCCGGGCAAAGGCCTCGCGCATCCAGCGCTTGTGGGTGGCGACCCGGGTGGCCTCGGGGCTGGGGCCGGGCAGCGACATCTCGGCACAGCTCGCGGCCAAGGCCGGCATCGGATAGTCCGCCGCCATCGTGAAGATGCCGGCCGCCTGGTGACGCCGCGCCACCGCAATCACCGCATTCGCGTCCGCCAGATCAAAGCTATAGGCCTGCCGGGCCAGTGCCAGGCCGGGCGCCCGCGGGTCGGGGTCGATGCCGACGATCACCAGGCCCAGGCGCCGGGCCGCCGCGTAAGCCGCCAGCTGGCCGCGCCCGGCACCGAGCAGCAGCACGGCCGCCTCAGTCATGGCCTCGCCCCTGGGTCTGCAGTTGGGGGGCGACGTCGTCCGCCGGTGCCGCAGCTCGGCTGCGCACGATGTCTCGGACGATGAAGCGTGGCCGGTTCTGCACCTGGTTGAAGACCTTGCCCAGATAGACCCCCACCAGGCCCAGGGCCATTGTCGAGATGCCCAGGCTCAGCGCCAGCAAGGCCATCACCGAGGTGAAGCCAAGCAAGGCGTCGCCGAACATCAGCTTGCGCGCCACCAGATAGAAGGCATAGGCGAAGCTGCCGGCGGTGATCAGTACACCGACGTCGAACAGCCAGATCAGCGGTTTTGAGGAGAAGGAGCTGACCGCATTGACCATCAGTTGCACCCGTTTGAGCACGGTGTAGGTGCTTTCGCCGCTGCGCTGCGTCTTGCGCACCGGCACGCCGACCTGATCGAAGCCGGCCCAGCTCATCATGCCGGCCAGAAACACATTGGCATCGCCCAGGCTCAGCAAAGCCTGCACATAGCGCCGCGTCATCAGTCGCTCGGTCACCAGATTCTCCGGCACGCGGGTTTCGCTGAGCCGATTGAAACCGCGCCAGAACAGGCCGCCGCTGAACTGCTCGAACCAGCTGCCCTTGCGCTGCTCCTGATAGCCGTAGGCGACATCGGCGCCGCATTCCTCGAGCTTGCGCCACAGCGGCAGCAAAAAGTCCGGACGCACCTCCAGATCGCAGTCGATCAGAAAGATGCGCTCACCACGCGCGGCCTGCAGGCCGGCCATGATGGCGGGGTGGTGGCCAAAATTGCGCGACAGGTCCACCAGCACCAGGCCGGGCAGTTCGCCGATACGCCCGCGCACATACTCGCGGGAGTCATCGGGCGACCCGTCGTTGACCAGCACGATCTCGTAGTCACTCAGCCCCAGCTGCGCCAGTGCCGCGCCGCATTCCGCCAGAAAGGTCTCCAGAAAGGGCCTTGAGCGGTACATCGTCGAGACGATGCTCAGGGCCGGTGGGCTCAGCCCCGGCGCCCGGGTCTGGGTTGCGGAATCGGGCATGCCTCCCCTTTCGTCGTCGAGCATCTGGACCGGCCTCGCGCCGGCCCTGTGTCGCCCGGATTGAAGCATAGACAGCGGCCGGATTTCGCATCACGCGTCACCGCTTCGGAGGACATCGCCCGCCGTCTCAGGGCTTGACCATCAGCCCGCCCAGCACCAATTGCAGAATCAGCCGCTCGGCAGCGAGATAGTCCTCCTCCTCCAGCACCGGCTTGCCCAAGAGGATCGCGAACTGGGGGCCGAGGTCGGCGTAGGCCTGGGTGCTGGCCCAGATCGTGAACATCAGATGACGGAAATCCAGCTTGGCGACCAGGCCCTGGCGGGCCCAGCGCTCGAAGGTCTTGACGTCGGCGTTCAGCGCCGGCAGCACCTGGGCCTCGATCGCGTCGCGAAAGCGCGGTGCGCCGGCCATCACCTCGCGGGCGAAGACCTGGGAACCGGCCGGGCGCTCGCGCGAGTAGCGCAGCTTGGCGGCGATGTACTCGCGCATCGCGGCTTCCGGGTCGGTGCCCGAGACGATGCCGGCCATGCGCGCCAGCCACTCGGACAGCACCTCGTCGAGCACCTTGCGGTAGAGCTGCTCCTTGCTCGGGTAGTAGTAAAGCAGGCTGTGGCGGCTGATGCCGACGGCGGCGGCGATGTTTTCCAGCGACGCCCCCTCGAAACCATATTGCGCGAACTGGCGTTCCGCTTCGGCACAGATGGCCGCCTCCTTGCGCAGCCGCGCCGCACGCGGCTGGGGCGCGAGCTCCTCGCTCGCTGCCGGGCTTGGTGCATGCGTGGATTTGGCACTTGCTTTGCGCGCCGTGCTGGTGCGCCGCGCCTTGGATTCGGTCATTGCTGGCAGGACGGGATTGTCGACGCGACTATCTCAACACAGGACGGCGGCGGTGACCCGAGGGAATTTACCGACTGGTGATTTTTTACAGGTTAGTAAATTATTCACACACCCAGCACCCGGAGCCCGAGATGGACACCAACACGCCAGGCATTGCCGCCGGCCGACTCAGCGAGGCCGACTACGCACGCAACTTCAGCGACGCTCATCCGCCGCTGAACCGTACGCAAGCGCTGATCGAGGCCGAGCGCTGCTACTACTGCTACGACGCGCCCTGCATCACCGCCTGCCCCACCGGCATCGACATCCCCAGCTTCATCCAGCGCATCGCGCAGGAGAACAACCGCGGCGCGGCCCAGGCCATCCTGGAGGCCAACCCGCTGGGCGGCATGTGCGCCCGGGTCTGCCCCACCGAGATGCTGTGCGAGCAGGCTTGCGTGCGCAACACCAACGAGAGCAAGCCGGTCGAGATCGGCCTGCTGCAACGCTTCGCCACCGACGCCTTCTTCTCCGCCAAGCCCGATGCGAAGCCGCTGTTCACGCGGGCGGCGGCCACCGGCAAGAAGGTCGCGGTGGTCGGTGCCGGCCCGGCCGGGTTGGCGGCGGCCCATGGCCTTGCGCGACGCGGGCATGAGGTGCTGCTGTTCGAATCCCGCCCCAAGCTGGGCGGCCTGAATGAATACGGCCTCGCCACCTACAAGACCACCGAGGGCTTCGCGCAGCAGGAAGTGGACTGGCTGCTGTCCATTGGCGGCATCACGGTCAAGACCGGATCGCATCTGGGCCATGACATCACACTGAACCAGCTGGCGGCCGAGTTTGATGCGGTCTTCCTGGGCCTGGGCCTGGCCGGCGTCAATGCGCTGGGCATCACGGAGCCGCAATGCGAGGGAGTGCGTCCCGCGGTGGACTTCATCGCCGAGTTGCGCCAGTCCAGCCCGGCCGAGGTCAGGGTCGGCCAGAAGGTGCTTGTGATCGGCGGCGGCATGACGGCGGTGGATGCCTCGGTGCAGAGCAAGAAGCTCGGGGCGCGCGAGGTGACCATGGTCTATCGCCGCGGTGTCGAAGGCCTGAGCGCCTCGGGTTACGAGCAAGAGTGGGCACAGAAGAACGGCGTGCTGCTGCGCACCTGGGCCGCGCCCAAGCAGATCCTGGCCGAGAACGGCCGGGTGACGGGCGTGCAGTTTGCGGTGACGGCGCTGCGGGACGGGCAGCTGGTCGAGACCGGCGAGATGTTCACGATCGCCGCCGACATGGTGCTGAAGGCCATCGGCCAGAGCTTTGTGCCGGCCGGTGTGGAGCTGCAACTCAAGAGTGGACGCATTGCCACCGACGCCAACGGCAAGACCAGCCACGCCAAGGTCTGGGCCGGCGGCGACTGCCGCTTTGGCGGGCGCGACCTGACGGTCGAGGCCGTCGAGCACGGCAAGCAAGCCGCGATCTCCATCGACCAATTCCTGAGCGCCTGAGGAGCAGACCATGGCCGACATCAGCAGCAACTTCCTGGGTATCAAGAGCCCGAACCCCTTCTGGCTCGCCTCGGCCCCGCCGACCGACAAGGAAATCAACGTCACCCGCGCCTTCGAGGCCGGCTGGGGCGGTGTGGTCTGGAAGACCCTGGGCGAGGACCCGCCGGTGGTCAATGTGTCCGGCCCGCGCTACTCGACGCTGATGAGCCAGGACCGCCGCGTGATCGGTCTGAACAATATCGAGCTGATCACCGACCGGCCGCTGCGCACGAATCTGGAAGAGATCCGCCGCGTCAAGCGCGCCTGGCCGGACCGGGCCATGATCGTCTCGCTGATGGTGCCCTGCACCGAGGAGAGCTGGAAGGCCATCCTGCCCATGGTCGAGGATACGGGGGCCGACGGCATCGAGCTGAACTTCGGTTGCCCGCATGGCATGAGCGAGCGCGGCATGGGCTCGGCCGTGGGCCAGGTGCCCGAGTACATCCAGATGGTGACGGCCTGGTGCAAGCAGTATTCCAAGCTGCCGGTGATCGTCAAACTGACGCCGAACATCACCGATGTTCGCCAGCCGGCCCGCGCGGCCAAGGCCGGCGGTGCCGATGCGGTGAGCCTGATCAACACCATCAACTCGGTGATGGGCGTGGACCTGGACCGCATGGTGATGCACCCCAGCACCGACGGCTGGGGCTCGCACGGCGGCTACTGCGGGCCTGCGGTCAAGCCGATTGCGCAGAATATGGTGGCCGAGATCGCCCGTGATCCGCTGACCGCCGGGTTGCCGATCTCGGGCATTGGCGGCATCACCACCTGGCGCGATGCGGCCGAGTACATCGCGTTGGGCTGCGGCACCGTGCAGGTCTGCACCGCCGCCATGGTCTACGGCTTCAAGATCGTGCAGGAAATGTGCTCGGGCCTCTCGAACTATATGGATGAGAAGGGCTACGCCAATCTCGACGCGATGATGGGCCTGGCCGTGCCGACGGTGAAGAACTGGAACCAGCTGAACCTCAACTACGTGGAGAAGGCGGTCATCCATCAGGACAGCTGCATCCAGTGCGGCCGCTGTCATGTGGTCTGCGAGGACACCTCGCACCAGGCCATCTTCGCCAGCAAGGACGGCAAGCGCCATTTCGAGATCAACGAGGCCGAGTGCGTGGGCTGCAATCTCTGCGTGTCGATCTGCCCGGTGCCGGACACGATCACGATGCGCCGCGTGATGCCCGGCGAGATCGATCTGCGCACCGGACAGCCGGTCAGCGGCGAGTATGCGAACTGGACCACCCATGCGAACAATCCGATGCGTGTCAACGGCTGATAGGGGCTGAGCCCAGCGGGTTTTCCGCATGGCGTGGGCCACCTATTGGCACAAACATAGGCACAAAGATTGCTCCCTTCACAAGACCGAATCCTAGAGGAGAGAAACGCATGAGCACCAGCACCAGCGCCATCAAGGGCGCGCCCACCTCGGCCGGCAATCCGCTGGCCAATGACGATCTGCTGCCGACCCCGGCCGCCCACCGTACCTGGGCCTGGAAGGACTATGCGGCGCTGTGGGTGGGCATGGTGGTCTGCGTGCCGACCTACACGATGGCCAGCTCGATGCTGGACCAGGGCTTCTCCTGGCAGATGGCGGTCTGGCTGGTCTTTGTCGCCAATCTGATCGTGCTGATCCCGATGGTGCTGATCGGCCGGGTCGGCCCCAAGCACGGCATTCCCTTCCCTGTGCTGGCCCGCGCCTCCTTCGGCGTCAAGGGCGCGAACCTGCCGGCCGTGCTGCGCGGCCTGGTGGCCTGCGGCTGGTTCTCGATCAACTGCTATTTCGGCGCGCTGGCCCTGCATGGCTTTCTGAATGTGCGGGGCATGACTCGGGCCGGCCCGGCCGCCGGCGAGACCATCAGCAGCTCGCAGTTCGCCTGCTTCCTGGCCTTCTGGGCCCTGCACATCTGGTTCATCTGGAAGGGCCCGGAGTCGATCCGCAAGCTGGAGGTGATCGCCGCGCCGCTGATGATCGCGGCCTCGCTGCTGCTGGTCGTCGTGCTCCTGATGAAGGTGCCGGCCGGCCAGCTCTTCGCGCTGCCGGCCAAGGTGGTCGAGGGCGGGCCCAAGACCTGGGCCGCGCTGACCGGCCTGGTCGGTTTCTGGGCCACGCTGGCGCTGAACATCCCCGACTTCACCCGCTTCGCGAAGAGCCAGAAGGACCAGGTGCTGGGCCAGGCCATCGGCCTGCCGATCCCGATGGCGCTGTTTTCGATGGTCGGCGTGATCGGCTTCTCGGCCTCGGCAATTCTCTATGGCAAGGCCCAGTTGTTCCCCGACGGCCTGCTGACGCAGATGGGCCCGGTGGCCGCCGGCGTCGGCCTGTTGGTGATACTGCTGGCCAATCTGACCACCAATGTGGCGGCCAATCTGGTCTCGCCGTCCTATGACTTCAGCCAGGTCGCGCCGAGCAAGATCAGCTTCCGCATGGGCGGCATCATCGCCGCGCTGCTGGGCCTGCTCTTCATGCCCTGGAAGCTGCTGGCCACCTCGGGCGGCTATCTCTTCACCTGGCTGGGCGGCTACGGCACCTTGCTGGGCGCGATCGCCGGCATCCTGCTGGTGGACTACTACCTGATCCGCAAGACCGAGCTGAAGATCGGCGACCTCTACGCCCGCGGTGGTGCCTACGAGTACAGCGGCGGCTGGAATATTCAGGCCTTGATCGCCTTCGCGCTGGGCGTGCTGCCCTGCCTGCCGGGCTATCTGGCCGTGTCGGGCGTGATTGCGAAAGACAGCCTGCCGCCCCTGCTGCTGAGCCTGTTCGACTTCGGCTGGTTCTTCAGCCTGGCCGTGGCCGGTGCCTACTACTATCTGACGGCGCCCAAGCAGCGCTAGGAGACAAGACATGAGCAGCAGCCTGTTGATACGGGGCGGCACGGTGGTCAACGCCGACCGCGAGTTCGCCGCCGATGTGCTCTGCATTGACGGCCAGATCGCCGCCGTCGGCCCGCGCGCGCAGGCCCAAGCACCGATGGGCTGCGAACGCCTGGATGCCACAGGCCAGTACATCCTGCCCGGCGGCATCGACCCGCACACCCATATGCAGCTGCCCTTCATGGGCACGGTGACGATGGATGACTTCTTCACCGGCACGGCCGCAGGCCTGGCCGGCGGCACGACGTCCATCATCGACTTCGTGATCCCCAATCCGCAGCAGCCGCTGATGGAGGCCTACCAGCAGTGGCGCGGCTGGGCCGAGAAATCGGCGGCCGACTACAGCTTCCATGTGGCCATCACCTGGTGGAGCGAATCGGTCCATGCCGAGATGGGTCGGCTCGTCAAGGAAGAAGGCATCAACAGCTTCAAGCACTTCATGGCCTACAAGAACGCCATCATGTGCGACGACGAGACGCTGGTGAACAGCTTCAAGCGCTCGCTGGAGCTGGGCGCGATGCCTACGGTCCATGCGGAGAACGGCGAGCTGGTATTCCTGCTGCAGCAGGAGGTCGCCAAGATGGGTATCACCGGCCCCGAGGGCCACCCGCTGTCGCGCCCGCCCATGGTCGAGGGCGAGGCGGCGAACCGCGCGATCGCGATTGCCGATGTGCTGGGCGTTCCCATCTACATCGTGCATGTCTCCTGCATCGAGTCGGCCGAGGCCATCGCCCGCGCCCGCGCGCGCGGCCAGCGGGTCTATGGCGAGGTGCTGGCCGGCCATCTGCTGATCGACGACAGCGTCTACCGCCACCCCGATTTCGCTACCGCGGCGGCCCATGTGATGAGCCCGCCCTTCCGCCCCAAGATCCACCAGGACTTTCTGTGGCGCGGCCTGCAAAGCGGCCAGCTGCACACCACGGCCACCGACCATTGCACCTTCTGCGCCGAACAGAAGGCCGCCGGCCTGGAGAACTTCGCGAAGATCCCGAACGGCTGCGGTGGCATCGAAGAGCGCATGGCGGTGATCTGGGATGCCGGCGTCAACACCGGCCGGCTGACGCCCAGCGAGTTTGTCGCGATCACCTCGGCCAACACCGCCAAGCTCTTCAACCTCTATCCGCAAAAGGGCTCGGTCAGCGAAGGCGCCGATGCTGACCTGGTGCTGTGGGACCCGCAGGGCACCAAGACCATTTCGGCGAAGACCCAGCTGAGCAAGGGCGACTTCAACATCTTCGAGGGCCGCACAGTGCGCGGCATACCGAGCCACACGATCAGCCAGGGCAAGCTGGTTTATGCCCGAGGCGAGTTGCGCGCGGTCCAGGGTGCGGGCCGCTATCTGAAGCGCCCCGCCTTCGGCCCGAATTTCCAGGCGGTCAAGGCTCGGGCGCAAGACCTGGCCCCAAGCGCCGTCGCCCGTTAGTCTAGGAGCAGTACCGATATGGACATGAAGACCAAACCCGCCGACACCGGAAAATTGGCTGATCTGCGCGTCAATGGCGAGCGCCTGTGGGCCTCGCTGATGGAGCTGGCCCGGATCGGCGCCACCGAGAAAGGCGGCGTCTGCCGCCTGGCGCTGACCGAACTCGATAAGCAGGGCCGCGACCTGGTGATAGGCTGGGCCAAAGAAGCCGGCATGACGGTGACGGTCGACAAGATCGGCAATGCCTTCATGCGCCGGCCGGGGCGCAACAACGCCCTGCCCCCGGTGATGACCGGCAGCCATATCGACACCCAACCTACCGGCGGCAAGTTCGATGGCAACTACGGCGTGCTGGCGGGCATCGAGGTGGTGCGCACGCTCAACGACCACGGCATCGAAACCGAGGCGCCGATCGAGGTAGCCTTCTGGACCAATGAGGAAGGCTCGCGCTTCGTGCCGGTGATGATGGGCTCGGGCGTGTTCGCCAAGGCCTTCACGCTGGAGCATGCCTACGCCGCCACCGACACCGAGGGCAAGAGCGTCAAGGACGAGCTGGAACGCATCGGCTATATCGGCCCCGAGGAACCGGGCGACCACGCGATCGGCAGCTATTTCGAGACCCATATCGAGCAGGGTCCGGTGCTGGAGGACCACGACAAGACCATAGGCGTGGTCACCGGCGTGCTGGGCATCAAATGGTATGACTGCACCGTCACCGGCATGGAGGCCCATGCAGGACCGACACCGATGGCGCTGCGCAAGGATGCGCTGCAGGTGGCGACGGTGCTGATGCAGGAGGTGGTGGCCACCGCGCTGCGCTACGGACCGCATGGGCGAGGCACGGTAGGCATGGTGCAGGTGCACCCGAACAGCCGCAATGTGATTCCGGGCCGGGTCAAGTTCAGCATGGACATGCGCAACAGCACCGATGCGCTGGTTGATGCGATGGACGCCGATATCCGCAAAGCCGCGGCCGAGCTGAGTGCGAAGACCGGCTTAGCAATCCAGATCGAGCTCGTCTCGCACTACCCGGCAGCGCCCTTCCACGCCGATTGCGTGGCTGCCGTGGCCAAGGCGGCCGAGGCGCTGGGCTACTCGAACATGCCAACCGTCTCGGGCGCCGGCCATGACGCCGTCTATATGGCGCGGCTGGCGCCGGCCGGGATGATCTTCATCCCCTGCAAGGACGGTATCAGCCACAACGAGATCGAGGACGCCAAGCCCGAGCACATCACCGCCGGCTGCAATGTGTTGCTGCATGCGATGCTGGAGCGGGCCCTGGCGCCCTGAAGCCAGCTCCAGCCCGACTCAGTCGCGCCCGCCGCCCTTGCCGTGGCCACGGCCCGGGTGGTCGTCGCGGCGACCGTCATGGCGGTCATGGCGGTCATCTCGGCGACCGTCGCCGCGACCATGGTCGCGGTCGCGGTGGTCGTGATCGCGGCGGTAGCGCGGCGCGTATTCGTTGCGATACCAATCGTCACGAACGAAATAGACCGGCCGGCCGCAGGCGTCGTAGCGGCCGCAGTGTTTGCGCCAGTTCTTCTGATGGCCGGGCGGCACACGCAGATAGACCGGCTCATAAGCCATCCGGGGTGCCCGGTGTATCACGACCGGCTCGGCATAGATGACGCGTGGCCGGGGATAGTTGCCGATGTCGATCTGGCCATAGAAGCCGGGTTGTCCCAGGCTGATGGAGACGCCGACATCGGTGGCCTGGGCGCTGCCAATGGTGGCAAACGCCAGACCGGCGGCGAGGATCAGATGTTTCATCGCGGGACTCCTTGTTGTAGATATGCGTGACTGCTCAACGCCCGGGGCGCTGGGCGGATGACAGCAGAAACCTTCGGAAACATCGCTGACAAAGCCCGGACCTCTGCCTTATGGACGAGGCTCGGGCCGTGCCTAAGGCCGCACTTGCCGCCACAATGCAGCTTAGCCAAGAATCCACGCCACAACCGCCAGGAGAGTGTTCATGCCCAAAGCCCCCGTCGCCAGCACCCCACACGCCTTTGCCCACACGCTGAGCGAGTTCACCACGCCCTCGGGGCGCAACGGCCGCTACTACTCCCTGCCCAAGCTGGCCAAGAAGTTCCCCAATATCAAGCGCCTGCCGATCTCGCTGCGTATCGTGCTGGAGTCGGTGCTGCGCAATTGTGACGGCAAGAAGGTCGCGCCTGAGCATGTGGAACAGCTGGCCAACTGGCAGCCGGTGGCCGAGCGCAGCGACGAGATTCCCTTTGTCGTCGCCCGCGTCGTGCTGCAGGACTTCACCGGCGTGCCGCTGCTGGCCGACCTGGCCGCGATGCGCAATGTCGCCGCCGCTGCCGGCCTGGACCCCAAGCGCATCGAGCCGCTGGTGCCGGTGGACCTGGTGGTCGACCACTCGGTGATGATCGACCATTACGGCAACAAGCGCGCCCTGGACCTGAATATGAAGCTGGAATTCGAGCGCAACCGCGAGCGCTACGAATTCATGAAATGGGGCATGCAGGCCTTCGACACCTTTGGCGTCGTGCCACCGGGCTTCGGCATCGTGCACCAGGTCAATCTGGAGTATCTGGCGCGCGGCGTGCACAAGACGGGCAACAAGGGCGAGAAGATCTACTATCCCGACAGCCTGGTCGGCACAGACAGCCACACGACGATGATCAACGGCATCGGCGTGGTCGGCTGGGGCGTCGGCGGCATCGAGGCCGAGGCCGGGATGCTGGGCCAGCCGGTCTACTTCCTGACCCCGGACGTGGTCGGCTTCGAGCTGACGGGCCGGCTGCGCGAAGGCGTCACCGCGACCGATCTGGTGCTGACCGTCACCGAGATCCTGCGCAAGGAGAAAGTGGTCGGCAAGTTCGTCGAGTTCTTCGGCGAGGGCACCGAGAGCCTGGCCGTGCCGGACCGGGCGACGATTGCCAATATGGCGCCCGAGTACGGCGCGACGATGGGCTTCTTCCCGGTCGACGACAAGACCCTGGACTATTTCCGCGGCACCGGCCGCAGCAAGGCCGAGATCGAGGCCTTCGAGGCCTATTTCAAGGCGCAGGACATGTTCGGTGTGGCCCGCGCCGGCGACATCGACTACTCCCAGGTCGTCAAATTGGACCTGGGCGCCGTCGTGCCCTCGCTGGCCGGCCCCAAGCGCCCGCAGGACCGCATCGAGATCACCGATCTGGCAGACAAGTTCACCGAGCTTTACAGCCAGCCCACGGCCGCCAATGGCTTCAACCAGCCGGCCGAGAAGCTGGGCCAGGTCTTCAAGACCACCGGCGGCCTCGATGTGAGGAACGGCGATGTGCTGATCGCCGCGATCACCTCCTGCACCAACACCTCCAACCCCAGCGTGCTGCTGGCCGCCGGCCTCCTGGCCAAGAAGGCGGTCGAGGCCGGGCTGAAGGTGCAGCCGCATATCAAGACCTCGCTGGCCCCGGGTTCGCGCATCGTCACCGAGTACCTGGAGAAGGCCGGTCTCCTGCCCTATCTGGAGAAGCTGGGCTTCAATCTGGCCGCCTATGGCTGCACCACCTGCATCGGCAATGCCGGTGACCTGACCCCCGAGCTGAATGAGGCCATCACCAGCAACGACCTGATCTGCGCCGCCGTGCTCTCGGGCAACCGCAATTTCGAGGCCCGCATCCATCCGAACCTGAAGGCCAACTTCCTGGCCTCGCCGCCGCTGGTGGTCGCCTACGCGATTGCCGGCAATGTGACGGTGGACCTGATGACCCAGCCGCTGGGCAAGGGCAAGAAGGGCCGCGACATCTTCCTCGGCGACATCTGGCCGAGCAGCGACGAGATCTACGCGCTGATGAAGTACGCGATGAACCCCAAGGCCTTCCGCGAGAACTACGAGCAGGTGGACAAGAAGCCCGGCAAGCTGTGGCAGCAGATCGATGGGGTTGCGGGTCAGGTCTATACCTGGCCCAAGAGCGGCTATATCGCCCAGCCGCCTTTCTTCGAGGGTTTCACCCAGACGCCGGTCTTCACTGCGGCCGGTGTTTCGGGCGCCCGCATCATGGCCTTGTTCGGTGACTCGATCACGACCGACCACATCTCCCCGGCCGGCGCGATCAAGGACAGCTCACCGGCCGGCCAGTATCTGCAGGGCCTGGGCGTGGGCAAGGCCGACTTCAACAGCTATGGCTCGCGTCGCGGCAACCATGAGGTGATGATGCGCGGCACCTTCGCGAACGTGCGCATCAAGAACCTGATGATCCCGGCCAAGGAAGACGGCAGCCGGGTCGAGGGCGGCCTGACCCTGCTGCAACCCTCGGGCGAGCAGGCCTATATCTATGACGCGGCGATGCAGTACATGGCCGCCGGCACACCCACCGTGATCTTCGGCGGCGAGGAGTACGGCACCGGCTCCAGCCGCGACTGGGCCGCCAAGGGCACCCAGCTGCTGGGCATCAAGGCCGTGATCGCACGCAGCTTCGAGCGCATCCATCGCTCCAATCTGGTCGGCATGGGCGTGCTGCCGCTGCAGTTCAAGCCGGGCGTCAGCTGGGAGAGCCTGGGCCTGAAGGGCGACGAGCTGATCGACATCCAGATCCCCGGCGAACTGGCGCCCCAGCGCGACGCGACGCTGGTGATCACCCGCGCCGACGGCAGCCGGCAGGAAGTGCTGCTGACCTTGCGCATCGACACGCCGATCGAGGTCGACTACTACCGCCATGGCGGCATCCTGCCCTTTGTGCTGCGCCAGCTGCTGGCGGCCTGACATCGGTCCATCAAGCACTGGAACGTTTTTTCGGGCCGGCAAACGCCATCGGCGCGCTGACAGTTTTTACAGATTGACGCCGCCGAGCGGCGACTCCTAGGATGCCGGGTCTGGGTGCGGTCGGTCTTGGCCGGCACCCGAGGTCAGATCCGGCATGTGAGAGGAGTCCTGCTCATGCCCAGCGCGCTGGTCCCCTTGCTCGAAGCCGTGCCGACGCCACCTGCCGAGGTGGCGGACGGCATGGTCGATGCGCGCTGGCAGGCGCGGCAGCTGGCGCAGGCCCTGCACGACGAGCTGGCCCAGCTGCTGAGCCTGGCGCTGATGCAGCTCGATGCGGCGCGCGAGCCCGACCTGCCGCGCGCGCTGCAGGCCCAGCAGCGTGCCTACGAGCTGGTCAAGCAGGCGCTGCAAGCCACCCGGGATGCGGTAACCCTGCTGCAGCCCGAGCCGGTCGATGATTTGCCGGCCGCGCTGCGGACCCTGGTGCAGCAGCTGGGCGAGCGCACCGGTCTGAGCATCCAGTTCAGCTGTGCGCTGTCCCTGCCCCGGCTGCCCGAGCCGGTCAACGCCGGCCTGCTGGCGGCGGGGCGCGAGTTGCTGGCCAATGCCTGCAAGCATGCCGGCGGGGTTGCCATCCATATCGCGCTGGCCCCTCAGGGTCAGGGCAAGGGCGTGACCCTGATCGTGCGCGACCAGGGCCTGGGCTTCGATCCGCAGCTGGCTCAGGCCGCCGCGATCGCTGCCGGCCACGGCTATGGCCTGCCCCGCCTGCATGCCCGTCTGCGGCTGCTCGGCATGGGGCTGAGCCTGCGTACCGCGCCGGGCCAGGGAGTGCATGCCCAGGTCTCCTGGCCGCGCCAACCCGAAGAGGACGAGTCATGACTATCCGCGTCATCGTCGCCGACGACCACCGCATCGTGCGCGAGGGCCTGGTGGCCCTGCTGCAGCGCGAGGACGATATCGAGGTGATCGCCGAGGCGCGCGACGGCATGGAGCTGGTGCGCCAGGCCCGCGAGCTGCAGCCCGATGTGGTGCTGGTCGATCTGTCGATGCCGCGCATGAACGGGGTCGAGGCGATACGCCGCATCCGCGCCGAGCCGCTGCGCTGCAAGCTGCTGTGCCTGTCGGTGCATGAGCAGCCACAACAGGTGCTGGCGGCGCTGGAGGCCGGCGCCTCCGGCTATGTGCTGAAGGAGAACTCCTTTGACGAGCTGGCGCGCGGCGTGCGCCGGGTGATGGCCGACCAGATCTATCTGAGCGGCGAGCTGGTCGGCCTGGTGCTGCAGGGCAGTCGTCGGCCGGCGCAGGCCGGCGCAAAAGCCGGCGACCTGGCCCGGCTGACGCCGCGCGAACGCGAGATGGTGCAACTGCTCTCTGAGGGTTACACGGCCCAGCAGATCGCCCAGCAGCTGCATCTGAGCGCCAAGACCGTGGCCACGCACCGCGAGCATGTGTTCGCCAAGCTGCAGATCCAGGGCATTGCCGAGCTGACCCGCTTCGCGCTGCGTGAGGGCCTGAGCTCGCTGGATGCCCAGCCGCCGCGCGGCTGATGACGCCCATCCAGCGCCGCCGACCTCAGCATTTTTCCTAGCGGCAAACCCGCAGCCCTGATGGGCTTGCCCGGGCTGCAGCCCCGGCCTGATGGTTTGCCCCATCAGCTCAAGGCTGATGCAGATTCAGCCGGCGGACTATGGTGCGGTGCCGGGTCTTGACCTACCTTCTGGCTCAGGGACATCAAGGACACAGCCACCATGATCGACGCCGCCCTGGGCCAGTTGGCCGGGCAACTCAACGAACATCTGCGCCGGCGCTTCCAGGTCAGCGAGGATCTGGCCGTGCTGTCGAATCTGCATGAGCAGAACGGCGCGCTGGTGCCCCTGGTGGCCAACAAGCTGGTGCTGTTCCTGGCCGGCATCGAGCGCGACAGCGTCGCCCACCGCAGCGGCAATGGCCAGAACCTGGGCCTGGCACCGGGCCAGCTGCAGATGCCGGCACCGGTCTATCTGAACCTGCTGGTGATGTGCGCGGCCAATTTCAGCGGCGCCAGCTATCCGGAAGCGCTCACATTCCTGTCCGGCGCGATCAGCTTCTTCCAGACCCGGCCGGTGCTGGACCAGCACAACACGCCGGGGCTGGACAAGCGCCTGGACCGACTGGTGCTGAACATCGAGAACCTCAGCAGCTCCGAGATGCACAGCCTCTGGGGCATCCACAGCGGCCGCTACCTGCCCTCGGTGCTGTACCGGGTGCGCATGATCAGCGTCGACGGCCAGCACATCGACGCCCGCGAGCCGCTGGTGCGCGAGCTGGACGCGCGGGGGCTGCCCTCATGAGCTCGCTGCGCTATACGCTGCTGGCCAGCGCCCGGGTGCGGCATGGCTATTTCGCCGACGGCCTGGCCCGGCGCCTGCGCTTCACGCCCGATGCCGACACGCAGGCCGCGATGCGCGCCTACCAGCTGCTGCTGCGCAGCAACGGCCACGCCCTGGCCCTGCATGCGCCCGAATCGGCGCTGGCGCTGCTGTGGGCCGCGCGCGCCCCGCAGGCCCTGTGCTTCACGCTGAGCTGCGAGGACCCCGGCTTTGAGCTCTATACCGAGCCAGGCTCACTGCCGCTGCTGGCGCTGCCGCTGTTCACCGACGCGGCCCGCGACGAAGCCACCTGGCGCGCCGGACTCGGCGGCGCGGTCGAGCTGCAGCTGCAGGCCCGCCGCACGGTCTGGAAATATCTGCTGCTGGGCGATTGGCAGGAGCACCGCCTGCAGCTGGTCGATCCCGCCGCCGAGGTGCAGTTCGAGGCCCCCGGCGCCGAAGCCCTGCCCGATGGCCGTGCGGCCATCGTGATCCGCTCGCGCTCGGCGCTGGCGCTGGCCGAGCGTTCGCCCTATCGATTTCAGTTGCGTGATGCGGCCAGCCAGCCGCCCAAGCTGCTGATGCCGCGCCTGCCGGTGGCCGCCCCGCGCGGCCTGCAGCGCGAGCTCAGGCCCCAGGGCGGCAGCACCGCCGTCACCGAAATTTTTGTCAGTCGCTGACCCAACCAGGAGAACCAGATGGGTGTGATGAAAACTCCGGGCGTTTACATCGTCGAGAAAAACGCCTTTCCGAACTCCGTGGTCGAGGTGGCCACCGCCGTGCCGGCCTTCATCGGCCACACGCAGATCGCCGACAACCGCAACAAGCCGCTGGCGATGAAGCCCTGGCGCATCAGCTCGATGGCCGAGTACCACCAGTACTACGGCTTCGGGCCGGTGCCACGCTTCAATATCGTCGAGAACACCGACCCCTCGGCACTGGATGACTTCAAGGCCGGCGGCAAGGGCTATGTGCTGCAGCAGCCGGCCGGCAAGGACGGCGGCAGCTACTTTCTCTACAGCGCGCTGCGCCACTTCTTCCAAAACGGCGGCGGCCCCTGCTACATCGTCTCGGTCGGCACCTATGAGCAAGACCTGGACCTCGACAAGTTCAAAGCCGGCATCGACGAGCTGCTCAAGGAGCAGGAGCCGACCATGCTGGTGATCCCCGAGGCGGTGCGTCTCAAGGAGGAATCGGCCTGTATCGACCTGCAGCAGGCCATGCTGGCGCACTGCGGCGACAAGATGCGCAACCGGGTCGCCATCCTCGACATCTGGGGCGGCGACAAGCCGCGCAGCGATCCCGGCGGCGATCCGGTGGCGCGCTTTCGCAATGATCTGGGCATCAACTTCCTGGACTTTGCCGCCGCCTACTACCCCTGGCTCAACACCACGGTGGTCGGCGACAAGGATCTGAGCTACGAGAACATCCTCAGCATCGATGTGCTGAAGACCCTGCTGCGGCAAGACCTGGCCCTGCCCGACACCCTGCCCGACAACGCGCCGGCCAAGCTCAAGGAGCATGCCCAGGCGGTCGACGACATCAGCAAGGACTGGGCGGCCGACCCGCGCCAGCTCAGCGAGGACGCGATCCTGACCCACAAGACTCTGCTGAACAAGACCCTGGCGGCCACCAGCGCGCTGTTCAACACCCTCATCGCCGAGGCCCGCAGCAAGCTCAATCTGCTGCCGCCCAGCGCTGCGATGGCTGGCGTCTACACCATGGTGGACAACACCCGCGGTGTCTGGAAGGCGCCCGCCAATGTCAGCCTGGCCGGCGTGATCTCGCCCACCGTCAGCGTCTCGGCGGTCGACCAGGAGGAGCTCAATGTCACCACCCAGGGCAAGAGCATCAACGCGATCCGCGCCTTCATCGGCGAAGGCGTGCTGGTCTGGGGTGCCCGCACACTGGACGGCAACAGCCTGGACTGGCGCTACATCAACGTGCGCCGCACCATGATCATGCTGGAGGAGAGCTGCCGGCTGGCCGCCAAGGCCCTGGTGTTCGAGCCCAATGTGGCCAATACCTGGGTCACGATCAAATCGATGATCCAGAACTTCCTGACCAGCATCTGGAAGCGCGGCGGCCTGGCCGGCGCCTCACCCGAGGACGCCTTCAGCGTCCATGTGGGGCTGGGCGAGACGATGACGCCCGACGACATCCTGGAGGGCATTCTGCGCGTGACCGTGCTGGTGGCCATGGTGCGGCCGGCCGAGTTCATCGAGATCACCTTCCAGCAGCAGATGCAGAAGTCCTGAGCTGCGCCCCACACTAAATCGCGGAGATCAATATGGCTGATGACGGCTCCAAACAATCGACCAATGTCTGGCCCCTGCCCAAGTTCTACTTCCAGGTGAAGTGGGACGCGAACGTGATGTCCTTCGAGGAGGTCTCGGGGCTGGACATCGAGGCCCAACCGATCGAGTACCGCCACGGCGACAGCCCGGTGTTCTCGTCGCTGAAGATGCCCGGGCTGAAGAAGCACGGCAATGTCACGATGAAGAAAGGCGTGTTCAAGGCGGACAACAAGTTCTGGGACTGGTTCAACCAGATCAAGATGAACACCATCAAGCGCGTGCCCGTCACGATCAGCCTGCTCGACGAGGAAGGCAAGCCGACCATGGTCTGGACCCTGTCGAACGCCTGGCCCACCAAGATCACCGGCACCGATCTGAAGGCCGAAGGCAACGAGGTCGCGGTCGAGACCATAGAGATCGCGCATGAAGGCCTGACCATTGCCAACGCCTGATCATCGTGACGCGCCGTGAGCGATCCTGTCATCCCCAAGCCGCCGCCGCTGCCGCCACCGCCGCAGCAGCGGCCACGGCTGCAGCTGCCGCCGCGGCTGGATCTGGGCATCTCCGCGGCCGGCACCGCAAGGGCCGCGGTCACCACGGTCTGGGACCCGCCGGCCAGCCAGGCCAGCTACCCGCCGGTGGCCTTCTACTTCTCGGTGCAGATCGACGGCCGCAGCGGCGACTGCTCCTTCCAGGAGGTCTCGGGCATCAGCCTGGCGATGGAGCTCGAGCCGCTGGTGGAAGGCGGCGAAAACCGCTTCATCCATCAGCTGCCCAAGGGCATCAAGCAGGGCACGCTGCGCCTGCAGCGCGGCCTGGCGATGAAGAACACCGAGCTGGTCGCCTGGTGCCGCCAGGTGCTGGAAGGCGATCTGGGGCGGCGCATCGAACTCAAGCCGGTGCAGGTCAGCCTGCTCGACGAGTTGGGTCAGCCGCTGTGCGTCTGGTCCTTCGAGAACTGCTATCCGGTCGGCTGGGATATCGAGGCTTTCAATGCCGACAAGAACGAGGTCGCGATCGAGCAGATCGAGCTGGCCTACCAAACCTGTGTGCGCATGAAGTAGGCAGCCAAGGAGCGCGGCGATGACGATAGAGGTCAGGCAGATGGTGATCAAGTCCAGCGTCGGGCCGGACGAGGCGCGCCCGCAAGACCAGGTCGCGCTTGACCCCGAGACCCTGGCGGAGCTGAAGCAGGAGATCCTCAACGAGTGCCGGGCCTGGCTGCAGGAGCAGCTGCAGCAGCAACGCGAGCGCTAGCCATGATCCCCGCCTCCGGCCAAAGGCAAGCCCTGACCCTGACCCGCTGCACCGTCAGCCAGTCGGGCTCCATCATGGTGGATCGCGGCGTCAACTACGCCTTGCAGATCAATCCCGCCGAGTTCAGCCACCAGCGCACCATCCGCTACAACACCAAGCGCGTGGTCGGCCAGATCGGCTCGCCGATGCGCTTCTCCGGCATAGACCCGGACGACATCAGCTTCACCGCCACCTTCGACGGCACCGGCGTCGTGCCGATAGGCCCGGGCCAGCCCATCGAGGTGGCCGACCAGATCGAGGCGCTGAACCGCGTGATCTACACCTACCGCGGCGAGGCCCATGAGCCCAACCATGTGCAGATCCTCTGGGGCACCATGGTGTTCTACGGCCGGCTCTGCAGCATCGGCCTGCAGTACACGCTGTTCAAGCCCAGCGGCGCGCCGCTGCGCGCCAGCGCCGAGATGGACTTCGTCGGCTTTCTCAGCGCGCCCGAGGCCGAGCGCCGCGCCAACCGCTCCAGCCCCGACCTGAGCCATTCGGTCGAGGTGCGCGAGGGCGACACCCTGCCGCTGCTGTGCCACCGCATCTACGGCGACAGCCGCTACTACCCGGAGGTCGCGCGCTTCAACGGCCTGCGCGAGTTCCGCCGCCTGCGGCCGGGCCTGCGCCTGCACTTTCCGCCGCTGGCCTGAGGAACGATCGCCATGCCCGCCTCCCCCAGCGCCAGCGCCGAAGGTCCGGTCCGCCTGGTCGTGCAAAGCGAGGGTACCGAGGTGCAGGAGCAGCTGCGCATCCTCTCGCTGACGGTGCGCCACGCGCTCAACAGCCTGCCCTGGGCCCGCCTGGTGATCGACGACGGCGATATGCCCGGCAACAAATACCCGGTCAGCGACGGCGCGCTGTTCACGCCCGGCAGCGCCATCGTGCTGCGCGCCGGCTATGGCGACAGCGATGCGCAGATCTTCAGCGGCATCGTCGTGCGCCACAGCCTGAAGATCAGCGGCGACAACCACAGCCGCCTGATCGTCGAATGCCGCGACAAGGCCTGCAAGATGGCCATCGGCCGCGTCAACGCCAAGTACCAGGACCAGACCGACAGCGACATCATCTCCGGCCTGATCGCCGCCGCCGGCCTGCAGGCCGATGTGCAGAGCACCGAGGTCCAGCAGGCCGAGCTGCTGCAGTACGACTGCAGCGACTGGGACTTCATGCTGGCGCGGGCCGACGCGATGGGCCTGCTGGTCGCGGTGGAGGACGGCAAGATCACGGTCAAGCCGCCCGATGCCTCGGCCGAGCCGGCGCTGTCCGTCACCTGGGGCGTCGATCTGATCGCGCTGCAGGCCGATATCGATGCGCGCAGCCAGCTCAAGGCCGCCCAGGCCCATGCCTGGGATCCGGCCCAGCAGGCCGTGGTCGAGAGCAGCGCGGCCGCGCCGCTGGCGCTGAACGCGCAGGGCAATCTGAGCGGCGCCACGCTGGCCGAGGTCGTCAGCCCGGACAGCTACCGGCTGCAAAGCAGCGCCGCCCTGCCCCAGGCCGCGCTGGAGCAATGGGCCAAGGCCGCCCAGCTGAAGGCGGCGCTGGCGCGGGTGCGCGGCCGCATGAGCTTCCAGGGCAGCGCGTTGGCCAAGCCGGCCACGCTGATCGCGCTGGCCGGCGTCGGCGCGCGGGTCAACGGCCCGGTCTTTGTCAGCGCGGTCCAGCACGAGATCCACGACGGCGAGTGGCTCAGCGAGGCCGAGTTCGGCCTTGACCCCGACTGGCATATGCAGCGCCCCGATGTGATGGCAGCGCCGGCCGGCGGCCTGCTGCCGGGCATCCACGGCCTGCAGATCGGCGTCGTGATGAAGCTCGACGCCGACCCCGGCGGCGAGCAGCGCATCCAGGTCAAGCTGCCGGTGCTGCAGACCGCCACCGAAGGCATCTGGGCGCGGCTGCTGCAGCTGCATGCATCCAGCGGCTTCGGCGCCTTCTTCCTGCCCGAGGTCGGCGACGAGGTCATCGTCGGTTTTCTGAGCGCCGACCCCAGCCATCCGGTCGTGCTCGGCAGCCTCTACAGCCGCAGCCGAAGCCCGCCCTACGAACTGGCCGCCGAGAACGACACCAAGGCCCTGGTGACCCGCTGCAAGCACCGGCTGGTGTTCGACGAGAAGGACAAGATCATCACGCTGACGACCCCGGCCAACAACCAGATCGTGCTGGATGACAAGGACAAGAGCATCCTGATCAAGGACCAGAACGGCAACAGCATCAAGCTCAGCAGCGACGGCATCGCGCTGGACAGCCCCAAGGACATCAAGCTGACGGCCAAGGGCGGCATCACGCTGGACGCCGTCAACGCGATCGAGCTGACGTCCAAGGCCGACATCAAGGCCGCCGGCCTGAACATCAGCTGCGAGGCCCAGGTCGGCATCACGGCCAAGGGCGCGGCCACCGCCGAGCTCTCGGCCTCGGGCCAGACCACGGTCAAGGGCGCGATGGTGATGATCAACTGAAGCCGACCAGGACAGCCATGCCGCCCGCCGCCCGCCTCACCGATATGCATGCCTGCCCGATGGTCACGCCGGGGCTGCCGCCCATCCCCCATGTCGGCGGTCCCATCGTCGGCCCCGGCGTGCCCACCGTGCTGATCGGCAAGATCCCGGCCGCCGTGGTCGGCGACAACGCGGTCTGCGTCGGCCCGCCCGATGTGATCGTCAAGGGCTCGGCCACCGTGCTGATCGGCGGCAAGCCCGCCGCCCGCATCGGCGACAGCACGGCCCATGGCGGCAGCATCGTGCTGGGCCTGCCCACCGTGCTGATCGGGGGCTGACGATGAGCTTTCTGGGCCGGGGCTGGAGCTTCCCACCGCGCTTCTCGGCGCGCAGCCGGGGCGTCGAGATGGTCGAGGGCGAGGCCGATATCGCCGAGAGCCTGCGCATCCTGATGTCCACCCATGTCGGCGAGCGATTGATGCAGCCGGCCTATGGCTGCCGGCTGCGCGAGCTGGTCTTCGAAGCCGCCAACGAGCAGACCCTGACCGAGCTGCGCGACATGCTGGCCAAGGCCATCCTGTTCTTCGAGCCGCGCATCACGCTGGAGTTCGTCGATGCCCGCATCAGCGATGTCGAACCCGCCTGCCTGGAGCTGAGCCTGCACTACAGCGTGCGCAGCACCAACACGCGCCACAACCTCGTCTACCCGCTGTATCTGCAGCAGGCCACCAGCCCGATGCGGGCCGATTGACGCCATGACCCGGACCGGCACCCAGACAGGCACCCAACAAGGCGAACGCCAGGCGCCGGCCCTGCGCGCCGGCTATCTGCTGCCCGACGAGCTGAGCCTGGCGCAGCGCCTGCGCCTGTCGCTGGCCCAGGCACGCGGGCTGCGCTTTGTCGAGCCCTTCGGCTCGCCGGCCGGCGACTGGGGCGAGCTGCTGGGTCAGGATCTGAGCCTGCTGCTGGCCGATATCGCCGCCTACCCGGCCGAGGTCCATGAGGCCCGTGCGCTGGAACATCTGCCCTGGCTCGATCTGGACGCGCGCTGGCAGCGCTGCTGGACCCTGATCGGACAGCTCGACCACTGGTGCCACGGGCTGGACGCCCATCAGTTCAGCGCCCCGCTGGCCGCCAGCCTGCAGACCCTGATCGCGCAAGAGCTGGCCCCGCTGCTGCGCCAGGGCCTGCAGCGCTTCGAGGTCCAGCGCCTGGCACTGGCGCGCCTGCATCCGGCCTGGACGGGCGTGTCCGAGGGCGAACCGGAGCCCGACACCTCGCTGCTGCTGCGCCAGCTCTGGGTGGGCCTGTGCCGCGCGCTGCGACGCCTGCGCAAGCTGGCCCAGGAGCAGCTGGCCGACAGCCTGCGCACCCAGACCCATGAGCCGGCCGTCGGCCTGCTGCTGACGCTGCTGCAGCTGCTGCAGCAAAGCCGCGCGCCGCTCAACGACTTTCCCGAGCGCCTCAAGCATTTCTACCATCGCGAGCTGCTGGGGCTGGGCACGCGACCGGCCTTGCCCGAACGGGCCCATCTGCTGCTGGAGCGCGCGCCGGGCCACACCACGCTGAGCCACGGTGTGCTGCGCCTGCCGGCCGGCACGCGCTTTGGCGCCGGCAAGAATGCCCAGGGCCAGCTGATCGAGTTCGCGTCCAGCCATGAGCTCTGGCTGGGCGATGCCCGTGTCGAGGCCCTGCTGAGCCTGCGCCTGGAGCACGACCCGCTGATCTCGCCGGAACGCGAGTTCGGCTACGCCAGCCGCAGCAAGGCCCAGCGCCTGCCGGTGCTGATGGACGGCCCGGCCAGCTGGCCGATGCTGGGCGTGCAGACCCGGCCGCAGGCCGCCGATATCGACAGCGGCGCCGATGCCGAGCTGGGCCTGGCCATCGCCTCGGGTCTGCTGGCGCTGCGCGAGGGCGAGCGCGAGATCCGTGTGCGCCTGCACGCCGACGCGCAGGACCCCGCGCCGCCGGATCTCGAGGGCTTGCAGCAGGCCTACCGCCGCCTGGCCCAGATCGAGGCCC
>NZ_JAQOWX010000066.1:0-6628 GCF_028462495.1 Paucibacter sp. XJ19-41 | reverse complement strand
GCAGCATCCGCCGCGCGAGCGCGCCGGTCTGCGGCCCGCGCCACCGGACGAAGAGCGGGCGATGGCCGCCGCGACGCTGGCCCGCGGCGCGACGGCGGGCAGCTCGCTGATGCTGTGTTTTCTGCTCGCACGCTGCCTGGCCACCGAGCAGCCGGCGCTGCTGGCCCAGCGCCTGGGCCGGCTGTTCGCGGTCTGGCTCTGCGGCGCCGCCGAGCTGCGCGAGGCCGATCTGGCGGCGCTGCGCGTGCATGCGCGCCGGGTCTTGCAGGCCAAGGAGGCCGGCGAAGCCGCGGTCGATGACCCGCTGTCGCTGATCTATGGCCGCCGCCCGCTGGAGCGCTCGCTGGTGTTCGACCGCGTGTTCCGCGGCCTGTGGCGCGCCCGGCTCAGCACCGAGCAGGGCTGGCTGGCGGTGGACGAGGTGTTCGCCGAGCGCGGCCCGGGCGGCGCGGTCGAGCTGAGCCTGCGCCTGCGGCCCGAGCAGCCGGCCATCGTGGCCTGCCAGGCCGCCCTCCATGGCCCGGACTGGCCGGCCCTGCCGGTGCTGCAGCTGCAGCTGCAGCCGCAGACCCGGCTGCATGCCTACAGCCTGTTGCAGCAGCTGCCGCTGCACAGCATCGCGCTGGCGGTGAAGGTGCGCGGCCTGCGCCAGCTCTGGCTGCACAACCAGCTCGGCCGGCTCGACCCCAGCAAGCCCTTCGCGCCCTTCGGACCGCTGCCCGACGCCGCCTCCTATCTGGTGCTGGGCAGCCCCGAGCTGGTGGCCAAGCCGCTGCAAAGCCTGCGTCTGCATCTGCTGTGGGCCGCGCTGCCCGGCTGCGGTGGCGGTTTTGCCGAGCACTACCGCGGCTATCCGGGCGACTGGAGCAACCCGGTGTTCCGTGCGCGCTGGTCGCTGCTGGCCAATGGCCGCTGGCAGGCGACCCAGGGTGAGGCCACCGCGCTGTTCGACAGCCTGAGCGGCCAGCGTCGCATCGCGGCGCGGCGCACGCTGGCGCTGGACGCCACCGAACTCAAGCGCTGGCACCGCGCCGAACCAGCCGGCCAGCCGGGGCAGAGCGGCGAGTTCAGCCTGGCCAGCCGCCAGGGCTTTTTCCGCCTGGGCCTGGCCGAACCGCCGGCGGCCTTCGGCCATGCGCTCTACCCGCAGTTGATGACCGAGGTGCTGAGCCGCAACGGCCGGCTCAAGCGCGCCCGCGAGCCCGAGCCGCTGCCCCGGCCGCCCTACACCCCGCAGCTGGAGCAGCTCAGCGTCGACTACGAAGCCAGCGAGCTGATCGGCCTGCTGACGGCCGAGGCCGATCAGCCCGGTGCCAGCCAGCTGTTCCAGCAAGGCCCGTTCGGCCGGGAGCGCTTGCTGCCCGGGCGGCGCGGTCACCACTGGCTGCCGCGCCTGCAGGCCGACGGCCAGCTCTTCATCGGTCTGCGCGCCAGCGAGCTGCAGGGTCCGCTATCCCTGCTGTTTAGGCTGCGCGCCGAACAGGCCGCCGATGCGCCGGACGCGCAGCGCCCGCGGCTGCGCTGGGCCGCCTGGTGCGGCGATGCCTGGCGCTGGCTGGACCCCCAGCGCCTGCTGCACGACGGCACCCAGGGCCTGCTGCGCAGCGGCCTGATGGTGCTGGACCTGCCGGCCGATCTGAGCCGCGGCTGCCCGGCCCTGCCCGGGCCCGAGCTGTTCTGGCTGCGCCTGAGCGCCGACTGGGGCTTCGAGCTGCTGGCCGGCTTCCAGGGCGTGCAGGCCCAGGGTCTGGAAGTGCTGCGGCTGGGCGCGGCGCCGCCGGGCGAGCCGGCACTGCCCCCGGGCCGCATCAAGAACAGCCTGCAGCCCATCGCCGGGCTGGGCAGCGTGCGCCAGGTCGACGGCGCCTTCGGTGCGCGCGCGGCCGAGGACGACGCCGCGCTGCATGTACGCGCGGCCGAGCGCCTGCATCACAAGGGCCGGGCCGCGACGGTCTGGGATGTCGAACGCCTGGTGCTGGACGCTTTCCCCGAGGTCATCAAGGTGCGCTGCCTGGGCAGCCGGGGCGTGCTGCGGGTGGTGGTGGTCGCGGCGCCGCCGCCCGACGCGCCGGCCGATGCCGCACCACGGCTGGATGCGGCGACGCTGGCCCGCATCCAGGCCTATCTGAGCGCGCGCAGCAGCCCGCACCTGAGCCTGACGGTGCGCAACTGCGCCTATGCCCGGGTACAGCTGCGCTGCGCGCTGAGCCTGGTGGCCGGTGTGCCGGCCGGCAGCACGCTGCGCCGTCTCAATCTGGACCTGCTGGACTATCTGTCGCCGTGGCGGCCGGGCGGACGCGGCGTGCAGTTCGACTGGCGCCTGCATGCCGAGGAACTGGAGGCCTTTGCCCGCGCCCGGCCCGAGATCGCCTCCATCGGCGCGATCTCGCTGCTGCACATCACACAGGACGATGCCGGCTGCTACCGGCTCGGCGACAGCGCCAGGCTGGGCAGCCGCGAGATCGCGGCCAGGCGCGGCTGGACCCTGCTGCTGCCGATGCGCCGCCATCTGCTGGAGCTGCAGACCGAGCCCGGCGAGCGCCGCGCCCGTGTGACCGGGCTGGCGCGGCTGGCGCTGGGCAGCAGCTTCATCATCGGCGGGGGTGTCAAACCATGACACGTCGCAATCGCGAGACGCTGAAGAACTATTTCCGCGAGGGCCAGCTGCCCAACGAGGACCATTTCGCCGACCTGATCGACTCCATGCTCAATATGAGCGACGAGGGTTTTCGCAAGACGGTCGAGCGCGGCGAGGAGATCTATGCGCCGGTGGGCCATGACGCGCTCCTGAGCTTTCTGCGCGACCAGAACCCCGACAGCGTGCTGTGGCGCGTGGCGCTGAGCCGCGCGCGCGATCAGCTGCTGCTGCAGCGCGGTGGCTCGGCCGGCGACGGCGCGAGCGCGCCGCTGCTGTGCCTGGACGCCGACCAGGACGGCGGCCAGCGCGTGGGCATAGGCACGGCCGACCCGCAGGACATGCTGGACGTGCAGGGCACGGTGCGCAGCAGCGGCCGGCGCGGCAGCGACTTGCGCAGCGCGCCCGAGCCGCTGCTGGCCAATGGCCAGTGGCAGGACCTGACCGACGATCTGCAGGGCTGCCAGGGCTTCGAGGTGATGGCCGGTGTCGGTCAGAAGGGCTCGGGTCGTTTCGCGCTGCTGCAGGCGGTGGCACTGAACACCTACAACCCCAGCTGGGGCTGGCTGGATTTCTTCAACCGCAAGCGCGGCATCCGCAGCACCCAAGCCTTCTGGGGCCGGCGCTGCGACCGCCTGCAGCTGCGCTGGCACGGCGGTGACGACAAGGACACCAAGAGCGTCAAGAGCGGCCGCGACGCCAGCTACCGGCTGCAGATCCGCACCGGCTGCGATTTCGGTGACAAGTGCCTGATCAACGCCCAGCTGACCCAGCTCTGGTTCGACCCGCATATGGAGGAATGTCAGCGATGAGCGCCGCGCCGCAGACCATTGCGCGCAAGTCGCCGCAACAGCAGCAGACGCCCGGCGGCCCGGCGCTGGACTTCGAGGCCTTGCGCAGCGCCGGCATCGCGCTGGCCCAGGCCGCCAGCGGCCAGCTGTGGACCGACTACAACCTGCACGACCCCGGCGTCACCCTGCTGGAGGCGCTGTGCTACGCGCTGACCGAGGATGTCTACGGCGCCCAGCAAAGCGTGCCCGAGCTGCTGGGCTGGCCCGAGGGCCAGGTCTTGCCCGAGCGCCATGGCCTGCACCGGCCCGAGCGCATCCTGCCCTGCCGGCCCATCACCGCGGCCGACTACCGCCGTGCGCTGCTGGCCCGCTGCCCCGGCGCCCTGCAGCTGCGGCTGCAGCCCTGCGAGCAGGGACTTCCCGGGCTGTGGCGCCTGGCCCTGCTGGCCCAGGAGAGCCAGATCGACGCGGCCCAGCGCGCGTTCTGGTCGCTGCGCAACCTGGGCGAAGACCTGGACGGCGCCGTGCGGCGGCTGCAGCCCCGGCCACACCGCCTGGCCTTCGAGATCGATGTCCAGGGCCCGCGCGAGCTGGCCGAGCTGCTTGGCGAGATCGCGCAGCGCGCGGCCGATTTCATCGCCGCGCGGCCGCGCTGGCGGCCGGCCGACACGGCACTGGACCCGGCACTGCGCTTCGACGGGCCGGCCCTGCCCCAGGGCTGGATCAGCGACGCCGAGCTGCAGCGCGGCGAGCAGACGCTGCTGTACTTCAGCGACCTGGTGCTGGCCCTGCAGGGCATCGAGGGTCTGGCCTCGGTGCGGCACCTGCAGCTGCTGGGTGAAGGCGATGGGGCGGCCGAGCCAGACGCCGACGCCGTGCCCTGGGGCGATGAGGCGGGCGCGCTGTGCCTGCAGTGGCCGCGCCGCGCCGAAGACTTGATGGACTGGGTGGTCTGGCGCGGTACGGCGCGCGAGACCCTGCCCGAGCAGAATCTGCTCCGCCGCCTGGCCCAGCTGCAGGTGGCCCACGAGCACCCGCTGCCCGGCCTGAGCCAGGCGACGCTCGGCACCGCGGTGGCTGAGGTGGCACCGCCCGAGCACCCGCCCTACTATCCGGCCCTGCTGCAGCTGCCGGCGATCTATGCCCATCCCGAGAGCCTGGGCGAGCAACGCCACCGCAGCCACAGCCGCAGCGGCCAGCACGCCCAGTGGCTGGCCTACACGGCGCTGCTGGAGCAGTGGCTGGCCCATGGCCAGGCGCAGCGCCAGCGGCTCGGTGCGCTCTACAGCCTGGCGATTGAAGCAGCGCCGAGCTATTGGTGGCAGCCTCTGGGTGAGTCGCATCTGGAAGGCTTGACAGCGCTGCAACTGCAGACGCCCGCCGAACAGCTGACGGCCCTGCAGGCCGAGGACGATGCGCTGGAGCGGCGCGGCCGCGTGCTGGACCAGTTGCTGGCCCTGCACGGCGAAGCCCTGCCGCAGAGCGGACTGCGCGGCCTGCCCTGCTACTTCAGCCCCGGCGGCTTCGAGCAGCATCTGCTGCGTCTCAAGCAGACGCTGGCGGCCGGCATCGAGCGCTTCACCCGCGAGCGCCATGCCGGCTTCGACTACAGCCGGCCGAGCTTCGGCCTGATCGGCAACACCGCGCCGCTGCAGGAACGCCTGAGCCTGCAGCTGGGTTTTGCCGAGCACCACAGCCGCTCGCTGACGGCACCGCTGCGCGAGCGGGGCTTGAGCGTGAGCGAAGCCGCCGAGCCGCCCAAGGTCTTGCGGCAGCCCGGCCCGGGCCTGCGGCCCATGCAGCTGTTCGCCGACGCGCCACGGCGCGAGGACCTCGCCGACAAGCCCTTATGGAAACCCGGCGACCGCCTGGATCCCGCGCTGCTGCGCTGCGCCGTCCATGCCAGCCGCTACCAATGGCAAGAGCAAAGCAAGCTGCTGTGGCTGGGCCCCGACGAGCAGCAGCGCTGGTGGCCGCTGGGCCGGCAGGCCGATGCGGCGGCCGCGCAAGACCTGGCCCTGGCCCTGCACGGCTTTGCCTGCGGCCTGCAGCTGCGCTGCGAGGGCCTGCATCTGCTCGAGCATCTGCTGCTGCGCCCCCAGGGCGAGGTGCCCCTGCCCCCCGATGTGCCGGACGACTTCTATGCGCAGCAGCTCAGCGTCGTGCTGCCGGCCTGGACCGCGCGCGGCGCCGACCCGCGCTTTCGGACCCTGGCCGCGCAGACCGTGGCCGAGCTGGCGCCGGCCCATCTGCAGACGCACTGCCTGTGGCTGCAAGCCGAGGCGCTGCAAGCCTTCGAGCTGGCCCTGCAGGGCTGGCTGCTGGCCAAGCGGGCGCTGTGCGAGGGCCTGGCTGGCGACGGCGCGCAGGACCCGGCCGCGCAACGCCGGCTGGACTCGCGCGCCGCCGTGCTGCGCCGGTTGCTGTGGCAGCAGATCTCACGCGAGGCCCCGCCATGAGGGCCGTGATCGACAGCCTGGTCTGGGATGCCCGCTTCGCCAGCGAGGGCCTGGCCTGGCAGCAGCAGGAGCGCCTGCGCCGCTTTCTGCGCGGCCCGGGTCTGCGCACGCTGCAGGCGCGCCTGCAGGCGCAGATGCCGGCCGACGGCCGGGTGCTGCACATCGACAGGCTGGAACTGGACCTGGGCCGCTTCACACCCGATGCGCCGCTGCGGCAATGGGCCGAGCGCCTGGACGGCGCGCTGCTGCAGGCCTTGCAGCGTCTGCCCGGCAGCAGCCGCTCGCGCGACGCCCATGAGCTGGCGCAGTTCAGCCACTATCTGCAGCAGGGCGCGCTGCCCTGGTCGGCCCGCTCCTCGCAAGACCTGGCCGGCTGGCTGGCGCGGCTGGCGCGCCGCCATGGCCCGGGCCTGTGGGAGGCCTTGCAGCGCCTGGCACCCGGCGAGCAGGTGCTGCAGAGGCTGGCGCTGATCACGCCGCATGGCGGGCTGCAGGCCTTGATCGCCGTGCGTGCGCCCGAGCTGGCCGCCGCACTGGAGCTGCTTGATGCGCAGTGGCTGAACCCGCTGCAGGCCCGGGGCCGCCTCAGCCTCTACCAGCGCCAGCGCCTGCAGCAGGCGCTGCGGGTGGCGGGGCTGCGCGCGCTGTGGGGCGGTGCGACGCTGGCCGGGCCACGGCTGCAGGGACTGATCCAGGCCCTGATCCAGGCCCATGCCGAGCTGCTGGGCCCGGCCTGGGCGGCG
>NZ_JAQOWX010000065.1:0-32742 GCF_028462495.1 Paucibacter sp. XJ19-41 | reverse complement strand
GGCGCTGGCGCGCTGGCAGGGCGACTGGCGCTCGCTTGACGCCTTGCCAAGCGCCGGGGTGCAGCGCCTGCGCCGCCAGCTGGCTAGCGAGCGCGGCGTGTGCAGGCGCGAGCACCGGCACGAGCGCCGGTGGGCGGGCGCCTTGCTGGCCGGCCTGCTGATGGCCGTCAGCGGTCTGGGCTGGGCCTGGTGGCAGGCGCCGGTGTTTGCTCAGCAGTTCGCCACCGCGAGCGGCCAGCAGCTCGAGGTCAGCCTGCCCGACGGCAGCCAGCTGCGCCTGGACAGCGCCTCGCGCGCCGAGGTGACCCTGTACCGCTCGCGCCGCGAGGTCCGCCTGCGCGAGGGGCAGACGGTTTTCGAGGTCAAGGGCGATGCGGCGCGGCCGTTCGAGGTGCAGGCCGGACCGCTGCGCATCACCGTGGTCGGTACCCGCTTCGCGGTGCGCCACACACCGGGCCTGCCGGGCCATGGCGGCGCGAGCGTCGCGGTCGAGGAGGGGCGCGTGCAACTGAGCGCGCGGCAGGGGCCGACGCTGGAGCTGAGGGCCGGTCAGCAGATAGCCAGCGATGCCACCGGCCGGCTCGGGCCGGTCAGCGTCGTCGCGGCGGCCGGCATCGCGCCCTGGCGCGAGCACCGGCTGAGCGTTGTCGACATGCCGCTGTCCGCCGTGCTGGCCGAGTTCGAGCGCTACGGTCCGGTGCCCTGGGTGCTGCGCGACCCGGCCGTTGCGGCGCTGCGCGTCAGCGGCAGCTTCGATCTGCGGCGCTTGGACACCTTCGGCCGCATCCTGCCCCAGGTGCTGGCGGTGAGCCTGCGCGAGCAGGGCGGCGTCGTCGAGATCGTCGCGCGCTGAGAAAAGAAAGTTTCGGATCGACCTGGGGTGCCGGGCGCTTGCTGCGTCTACATGAGAAGAATTCTTATTCAATCTCATGACAACGACACTCCTTCGACGACTCCCACTCCCTTCCGCCTCGCTGGCCCTGCTGCTGGCCATCGCCGGGGTGCATGCCCAGCCGGTCGGCGAGGCGCCCGGCACGGCGCAGATCCGCATGGTGGCCCAGCCGCTGGCGAGCGCGCTCAACGAGCTGGCCCGTCAGTCCGGGCTGGAGTTGATGGTGCAGGCCGAGCTGGTGGCGGGCAAATCGGCGCCGGCCGTGTCCGGGCGGCTGACACCGCAGCAGGCCCTGGATCGCTTGCTGGCCGGCAGCGGGCTGAGCGCCGTCATCGATGGCCGGGCGGTCATCGTCAGGGCGGCGGGTTCGCCGGCCTTGCCGCTCGTGCGTGCGCGGGCCGAGCGGGCGGCCGCTGCGGGAGGCGAGGGCGGCCCTCTCATCAAACGCAGTGCTGCGGGCAGCAAGACCGACACGCTGTTGCTGGAGATGCCGCAATCGATCTCGGTCGTCGCCAGGCAGCAGCTTGAGGACCAGAGGCCTCGTGCCGTCCCCGAGGCACTGAACTACACACCCGGCACCTTCACCGGCCTGGTCGGCGCATCGAACCGCTACGACTATGTGGCGCTGCGCGGCTTCAAGGACAGCAGCGTCGACAGCACCCTGCTCGATGGGCTGCGCCTGCTCAGCGATCAGGGCAGCTACACCTCGATGCAGGTCGACCCCTTCTTCCTGGAGCGCATCGACGTCGTGCGCGGCCCGGCCTCGGTGCTCTACGGCCGGGCCTCGCCGGGCGGCGTCGTCGCGCTGACCAGCATGACGCCGCAGTTCCAGCCCCAGCGTGAGCTGGAGCTGACGCTGGGCAACCGCGGCCGCGCCGAGGCCGGTTTCAATCTGACCGGGCCGGTCGACGCGCAGGGCGTGGCCGCCTACCGTCTGATGGGGCTGGCGCGCGGCCTGGATTCGCAGTTCCAGCATGTCAAGGAGCAGCGCCAGGCCATTGCACCCTCGCTGGCCCTCAACCTCTCGAAGGACACGGTGCTGCTGCTGCAGGCCTACTTCCAGCATGACCCCGAGGGCAGCTATCACAGCGGCGTGCCGGTCGATGCCAGCCTGACGACGGCGCACAACGGCCGGCGCATCTCGCGCCATTTTTTCGATGGCGATCCCAGCGTCGAGCAGTACCGCCGCACCCAGCGCTTCCTCGGTTACCAGCTGGAGCATCACTTCAACCCGCAATGGAAGTTCCGCCAGCATCTGCGCCATGTGACGGCCGACACGACCTTGCGCCAGGTCTATGGCTATGGCTGGGCCGGTCCCGACACGCTGACGCGCTATTACTCCGGCGCCGACGAGTCGACCCGCGGCCACACGGTCGACAACCAGCTCGAAGGGCAGATCGAGACCGGCCGGGTCAAGCACACCGTGGTGGCCGGGCTGGACTACCAGAAGCGCCGCGTCGACGGCCGCTGGTCCTGGGGCAATGCCACCCCGATCAATGTCTTCACGCCCAGCTATGGCAACCCAGGCCTCAGCGATCTGGGCGGTGCGGATATCGATCGACGGCTGGAGCAGACCGGCGTCTACCTGCAGGACCAGATGGCGCTGGGCGCCTGGCGCCTGACCCTGGGCGGGCGCCACGACCGCGCCAGCGCCGCTAACCTGATGGGCACCGGCAGTCCGGCGCAATGGCGGGGCTCCAAATTCACCAAGCGGGCCGGCGCCGTCTACCTCTTCGACAACGGCCTGGCGCCGTACATGAGCTACTCGGACGGCTTCAACCCGGGGGTGCGCAATGACGAGGCCGGCCAGATCCTGCCACCGGCCGAGTCGCGTCAGACCGAGCTGGGCCTGCGCTACCAGCCGGTGAATTCAGCCACGCAGCTGTCTGCGGCGCTCTACGAGCTGAACCAGGACAAGGTGGCAACGCGGCCGGTCGGCAAGTACTACGACGTGCCGGCCGGCAAGGTGCGCTCGCGCGGCCTGGAGCTGGAAGCGCGCGCCGCACTGAGCGCGCAGCTGTCGCTGCAGGCCAGCTACACCTTCACCGACATGAGCTATGTGAAGTCGGCCTCGGGCCACACCGGCAACACGCCCTACCAGGCGCCGCGCCATATGGCCTCGGCCTGGGCCGACTGGCGCTTTGCGCCGGGCTATGCGCTGGGGGCGGGCATCCGCCATGTCGGCAGCAGCTGGGGCGACGACGACAACAGCTTCAAGGCGCGGCCCTACACCCTGGTCGATCTGATGCTGCGCGTCGATCTGCAGCAGCTCAGCCCGGCGCTGAAGGGCAGCAGCCTGCGCGTGGCCGCCAACAACCTGTTCGACAAGAACTATGTGGCCTCCTGCTACGGCCAGGCCTATTGCTACTGGGGCGATGCGCGCAGCGTGGTTGCGACGCTGGCCTATCGCTGGTGAGGGCGGGGCCTCGTCAGGCCTTCTCGCCCGGCAGCTCGCGCGGTGCGCCGAACATGAAGCAGTCGACGAAGGTGAAGTACAGCGAGGCGTAGAACACGCTGGACAGGAACAGGCCCAGCGGCAGGGCCAGCATCGGCAGCAGCTGGCCCAGGCCCAGGAGGCTGACGACCAGGCTGACCAGCAGGGCCAGGCCGACGACCAGGCCGGCCCAGACCAGCGCGTTCAGCGCGAAGGCGGCCTTGTTGCGCCAGATGCCCAGGGTGCTGGAGAACAGCGCCTGCAGCGCGCCCTGGCCGCCCCAGTGCACCAGGGCCGGCGCATGCCAGAAGGGCACCGAGAGCAGGGCCGCCAGGCCCAGCCGCGTCATCATGCCCCACATCAGGCTCGGCTCGGCCAGCGCGGCCTCGACGGCCTTCTCATAGGCCGGATCGTTGGCTTCGGGCTTGGCCAGCAACTGTTGCAGGGCTTCGAACGCGCCACCGTCCACCCAGTTGCTGAGCAGCATGATCAGCACGGTGGTCAGCGCATAGGCGCCGCACAGCGCCAGCTGGGTGTTGCGGCGCTGCGGTGTCAGTTTCAGCGGCGCGATGAAGACCGCGGCGGTGGGGGTCTGGTTCTGCAGCACCAGATGGGTGGCCAGCATGAAGCCCAGGCTCAGCAGCGGCAGCGCCATCAGCAGCAGCATCGAACCCAGCACCGGCAGCAGCAGCAAGGCAAAGCCCGCGAACAGAAACATCGCAAACAAGCCGCTGATGGCCAGCGGCTTGCGCTGGAACACCTTGAAGCCGTGGCGCACCCACAGCAGGCCGTTGCGGGCCGGTACGGTTTGCAAATGCAAAAGCATGGACATCTTTTCTAGGCCTTGATAGCGTGCCAGGGCGCGGCGATGCGCTCGCGCAGCACGCGCTCGAAATGACCGGGGTCATGGGGTTTGAGCAGGGCGGCGTCGCGCGGCAGATGGAAGTCCCAGAGCCGCGAGATCCAGAAACGCAGGGCCGCCGCGCGCAGCAGCGCCGGCAGCAGGCGGTGCTCGGTACCGCTGAGCGGCCGTACCGATTCGTAGGCGTCGACAAAGGCCTGGGCGCGCAGCTCATCGAGACGGCCGCTGGCCAGATCGATGCACCAGTCGTTGATGCAGACCGCCAGGTCGAACAGCCAGGTGTCGACGCCGGCGAAATAGAAGTCGAAGAAGCCGGTCAGCCGCTCGCGGCCGGGCAGGCCCTCGAACATCACGTTGTCGCGGAACAGGTCGGCATGGATGGGGCCGCGCGGCAACTCGCCATAGCTTTGCGAGGCGGCGAGCTGCTGCTGGTAGCTCAACTCGGCCTGTATCAGCTCGGCCTGAGCCGGCATCAGATGCGGCAGCACCACCGGCACGGTCTCGGCCCACCAGGGCAGGCCGCGCAGATTCGGCTGGTGCTGCGGGAAGTCCTGGCCGGCCAGATGCATGCGGGCCAGCGCCGCGCCGACCTGCTCGCAATGGAAGACGTCGGGTGCCAGCTGGTGGCCGCCGCGCAGGCGGTTCACCACGGCCACCGGCTTGCCGCCGATCTCGTGCAGGATGGCGCCACCGCCATCGGCCTGCGGATCGGGCACGGCCAGGCCATGGGTGGCCAGGTGCTTCATCAGCTGCAGATAGAAGGGCAGCTGCTCGAAGGACAGGCGCTCGAACACCGTCAGCACGAACTCGCCGCGGTCGGTGCTGAGAAAGTAGTTGGTGTTCTCGATGCCGGCGGTGATGCCGCGCAGGGCCTGGACCTGGCCCAGGCTCAGACGATCAACGAGGGCCTGGGCCTGCTCGTGCGTGACTTCGGTAAAAACTGCCATGTCGGAAGAGGTGGCCGGCCGCGCCGCTAGCGCGGGCGCGGTGGTCAGAAATCCAGCAGGCGCCAGACGCGCTGGCCGGCGGCGCCACGGGAGGTGTTGGAGCCGGCGGAGAGGTCGCGGCTGCCGTCGCCGGTGACGATCTCATAGGCCGGCAGCCTGCTGTTCTTGTTCTGGACCGTGACCTTTTGGGCCTGGCCGCGCACGCGCAGTTCCTCGACACGGGTATGGTCGTCCTCCACGACGATCTGCTGGACGCGCGCATCGGGCGCGTCCGCAGCATGAGCGAGCGGGGCGCCGGCGGCCAGCAGCAGGGCGAGGAGGGCGGGGATTCGGTGCATGCTGCCATTCTAAGGCGGCCCGCTCTTGTGGCTTGAACGACAATCGCTGCCCATGAGCAAACCCATTCTGCTGCTGGTCGACGGCTCCAGCTATTTGTACCGCGCCTACCATGCGATGCCCGATCTGCGCGGGCCCGAGGGCGTGCCCACCGGCGCCGTCCACGGCATGGTGGCGATGATGAAGAAGCTGCGCGAGCAGATCGGCGCCGAACATGCGGTCTGCGTCTTCGACGCCAAGGGCCCGACCTTCCGCGATGAGTGGTATCCCGAGTACAAGGCCCAGCGCTCACCGATGCCCGATGCCTTGCGCGAGCAGATCGCGCCGATCCACGAGGTGGTCAGGCTGCTGGGCTGGCCCATTCTGGAAGTGCCGGGCATCGAGGCGGACGACGCGATCGGCACGCTGGCGCGTGTCGCGGCCGAGTCGGGCCACAGCGTCATCGTCTCGACCGGCGATAAGGACCTGGCCCAGCTGGTCACGCAAGACGTGACCCTGATCAACACGATGAGCAATGAAACCCTGGACGTGGCCGGCGTGCAGGCCAAGTTCGGCGTGCCCCCGGATCGCATCATCGACTACCTGACCCTGATGGGCGACGCGGTGGACAATGTGCCCGGCGTCGACAAGGTCGGCCCGAAGACGGCGGCCAAATGGATCGCCGAGTACGGCTCGCTGGACGGTGTGATCGCCAATGCCGACAAGATCAAGGGCGTGGCCGGCGAGAACCTGCGCAAGGCGCTGGACTGGCTGCCGATGGGCCGCAAGCTGGTGACGGTCAAGCTGGACTGCGATCTGGCCGGCCATGTGTCGCAGTGGCCGGCGCTGGATGCGCTGGCGCTGAAGGAGGTCGACAAGGCCGGTCTGCAGGATTTCTACACCCGCAACGGTTTCAAGACCTGGCTGAAGGAGCTGACGGGCGAGACGGCGGCGCCGGCTGCCAAGGCCAAGCCGGCCACGGCCAGCGGCGACCTGTTCGCCGACGCGCCCGCGCCGAGTTCGGCCGCCGCGTCCGACCGCCACTACGAAACCATACTCAGTTGGGAGCAACTGGACGCCTGGCTGGCGCGGCTGCAGGCCGCACCGCTGGCTGCGCTGGACACCGAGACCGATTCGCTGGAGCCGCTGCTGGCCCGCATCGTCGGCATCTCGTTTAGCGTCAAGCCCGGCGAGGCCGCCTATATCCCGCTGCGCCATGCCGGCCCGGACGCGCCCGAGCAGCTGCCGCTGGACGAGGTGCTGGCCAGGCTCAAGCCCTGGCTGGAGGACGAGGCCGCCGCCAAGCTCGGTCAGAACCTGAAGTACGACACCCATGTGTTCGCCAACCACGGCATCGCCTTGCGCGGCGTGCAGCACGACACCATGCTGCAGAGCTATGTGCTGGAGGCCCACAAGACCCATGGCCTGGGCGCCCTGGGCGAGCGCTATCTGGGCCGCAGCGGCCTGAGCTACGAGGATCTGTGCGGCAAGGGCGCGCATCAGATCCCGTTCGCGCAGGTCGACGTGGCCAAGGCCGCCGAGTACTCCAGCGAGGACTCGGAGATGTGCTTGCAGGTGCACGAGCGGCTGTGGCCCGAGCTGCAGGCCGATGCGGGCCTGCGTTTTGTCTACGAGCGCATCGAGATGCCGAGCAGCGCCTTGCTGGGTCGCATCGAGCGCACCGGCGTGCTGATCGATGCGGCTCGCTTGCAGGCGCAAAGCCATGAGCTGGCGCAGCGCCTGGTCGCGATCGAGCAGGAGGCTTACAACATCGCTGGCCAGCCTTTCAATATGGGCTCGCCCAAGCAGATCGGCGAAATCCTGTTCAACAAGCTGGGCCTGCCGGTCGTCAAGAAGACCGCCACCGGCGCGGCCTCGACCGACGAGGAGGTGCTGGAGAAGCTGTCGGCCGACTACCCGCTGCCGGCCAAGATCCTCGAGTACCGCGGCCTGGCCAAGCTGAAGAGCACCTACACCGACAAGCTGCCGCTGCAGATCAATGCGAGCACCGGCCGGGTCCACACCAATTACGCGCAGGCGGTGGCGGTGACCGGCCGGCTGTCCAGCAACGATCCGAATCTGCAGAACATCCCGATCCGCACCGCCGAGGGCCGGCGCGTGCGGGAGGCCTTTGTCGCGCCGCCGGGCCATGTGCTGGTCAGCGCCGACTATTCGCAGATCGAGCTGCGCATCATGGCCCACATCAGCGAGGACCCGGGCCTCTTGCGCGCCTTCGGTGAAGGCATCGACGTGCACAAGGCCACGGCCAGCGAGGTGTTCGGCGTGCCGGTGGCCGAGGTCACGAGCGAGCAGCGCCGCTATGCCAAGACCATCAACTTCGGCCTGATCTACGGCATGGGCGCCTTCGGCCTGGCGAGCAGCCTGGGCATCGAGACCAAGGCGGCCAAGGACTATATCGACCGCTATTTCACCCGCGTCGCCGGCGTGAAGCAGTACATGGACGCTACGCGCGAGTCGGCCCGCGAGCTGGGCTATGTGCAGACCCTGTTCGGCCGGCGCATCTATCTGCCCGAGATCAAGGGTGGCAATGGGCCGCGCAAGGCCGGCGCCGAGCGCCAGGCCATCAACGCGCCGATGCAGGGCACGGCCGCCGACCTGATCAAGCTGGCGATGATCGCGGTGCAGAAGGTGCTGGACGACGAGGGCAAGGCCACCCGCATCATCATGCAGGTGCACGACGAACTGGTGTTCGAGGTGCCTTCAGCAGAGCTGGACTGGGTCAAGACCGAGGTGCCGAAGCTGATGGCCGGCGTGGCCGCGCTGAAGGTGCCGCTGCTGGCCGAGGTGGGCGTCGGGTCGAATTGGGATGAAGCGCACTGATGAGGTTACTGGTCGATCACCGTGACGACCACCTGAAGAATGAACGAAGAGTCATAGCAAGGTGTGCCCACTTCGTCATGAATGCGCCAAACGGAGGCGACCGAGCAATTCTTGCGAGGTGCAGCGAAGTCGACCACCAATTGAACGCAGGCCCCAGGTGGCGTTTCCGGAATCGGAACGACTTGATTCAGCGCTGACAGATGAGTCCGTGCCAGCGGCTTGAGGGCGCCGTCGACTTCGGTCGTTGACAGAATGTATTGTTGATCTGCCCGGATCAGACGCCGGCCGCGCCAGTAGGTCCGACCGACGTTCTGGATCTCCCACACCTTGCGAAATGCCTCGCCGCCTCGCACCACCGAGTGGTCAGGTATCGTAATGTCGGCATTGAGCATGATGGCATCGTCCGGTGCAGTCAGCCCCCGAGACCGGCTTGCGCCCGGTTCCTTGCCCAGGAGACTGTTATCCGATACGCCCAGATGCATATAGTGCCGAAGCAGGGCGATGGGCGAGATCTGCAGCGCTTCTGCCAGTCGCGCCAGGGTGCCTACCGACGGGTCCACCGTCGTGCCCGCCGCCAGCTTGTACAGGTAGGTTCTGGCCAGGCCGGCATCGGCGGCGATGGCTTTGACAGTCTTGCCCAGATCGCTCGCGCGCTGGTGCAGCAGTGTCCGCAGAATTTCGCCCGACATGGCTTGTCGCTTGAGTGACCGAGTATGGCGTTCTCTTTTCAGCGAGCACTGAGGTTGAGGGCGATCACGCCCATCACGATGAGTGCTAGCCCGGCCAACCGCAAGGCCGAGCTACCTTCGTCGAACCAGACCATGCCCAGCAGCGCGGTGAGGGCGGTGCCGGCGCCCGCCCAGATCGCATAGGTCAGACCCACTTCGAGGTGTTTGACAGTGATGGACATCAGCCAGATGGCCCCCGCGTAACAGCTGGCCACGGCAAGCGATGGCAGGAGCCGTGTGAAGCCTTCGGCATAACGCAGGGCCAGTGTGCCTAGCACTTCAGCTACTACACTGGCGGCCAGGGTCAACCAAGCAAAAGTCTGGGAACTCATGATGAGGTACCTCTCCCGACTGTGCGCCTGTACCGAGCGCGGTCGTGAGATGGTGGGGAGCGGTACCTCTGGGCAGCGGCCAGCGTAGCAAAGAAGAAGCTGAGCCAAGATTAAAGTCCATCAAAGCCCTTGCTTGAGTCGCCCTCGGACATAGTTGTGGAAATGTTCCATGCCGGTTTCTAGCCGCTCGTGATAGGGCCCGAACTCCGACTTACCGCGGCGCATCAGGGCGTACCGGCCTTCTTGCATCCGCTCGCCGATCTCGTTGTCTTCCTCGGCTGTTTCCAAGTAAGCCTTGGCAGCAAGAGCTGCCATCACCTCACCATCTGGCCTGCTCTTCAGATCCTTGGGGTGGTAATACTCGACGACGTTTCGACAAGACAGTGGGCCGAGCGGGTAGATGGTCGACACCACGGTGACCAGTGGATACCACTCGATCATGACGTTGGGGTACAGCATGAACCACATGGCGCCGACCTCGGGCAGATGCCCATCGTAGTAGCGGAGCACGGCCTGATGCCAGGCTCGATAGACATCGCTGTCGCCGGGTTGCGCCAGTCCGCGGTGGAACCCCACGGTTTGAACGCTCCACTGCTCGCCGAAAGCCCACTCTAGTTCGTCGCAGGACACGAAACGGCCCAGTCCCGGATGAAATGGGGCGACGTGGTAATCCTCCATGTAAAACTCTACAAAGGTCTTCCAGTTGTAGCTGCACTCATGGACTTCCATATGTCCGAAGTACAGGTCATCGAAGGCCAGCAGCGGTGCGAACCGGGCCGGGATGTCCTGCAAAGCCACGCCGGGGTCACCGCCCGTGAAGTGCAGTCCTCGCCATTGACTGGTTGGAAAGCTCTCCAGCGCTGCGCAGGGCTTGGACGCAAAACGCGGTGCAGCGAGCAACTCGCCGGTGTTGTCATAGGTCCATCGATGCAACGGGCAGGAGAAACGGCGGGCGTTGCCTCGACCCTGCAATATCGTCGATTGCCGATGCCGGCAAACATTAGACAGAAGTCGAACGCCGTCCTCGTTGTTGATCAGAACCAAGCCGTTGTCGCGGTGAGGTAGCACACAGTAGTCATCCGTATGTGGCACCAGCAGCGAGTGCCCTGCGTACTGTGGGGCCCGCTGGAAAATCAGCTCTTCCTCGACTTTCAAGAGAGACTGGTCGAAGTAGGCATGCACCGGCAGTTGCGGGTTCTGCTGGGTGGGCATGATGGGCGTTTCCGGTCTCCACATGGTCAGCTCCTCCTTGAGTTGACCTTCAGCTTAGGTAACCGGCTTGACTGCCACTTGGTGTCGTGTCTCCTTGCGAAGACATGCGAGGTGGGATTGAGGCCTGGCATGGGTCGCTCATCAGGGAGCAGGTCTTGCCAGCCGCCCCCTGTCGCCCCTCCGCTGCAACGGCCGGACGGCAAGTCGCCGCCCGCCGTGCTCAGAGGCCGGCGCCCAGCCGCTCCTGGCGCCGGTGCAGAAAGGCCTGCGCCATGCCCGACTCGGGCTGCAGGCGCTGGCCGATATAGAGCTCCTGGCGGCGTTCGGCGATCTGTGTGCGCAACCGGCTGGCCATCACGGCCAAGGGGTCCAGGCCCTTGGCCTCGGCCTGGACGATGGCCTTGCAGAGCTGGTGCATGGGGTGCGCGGCCAGCGCCACCAGATGGGCTTGCACGACGCGCAGCCGGCCCTGCACCGCGAGCTCGCTGCGGCGCAGCCATTCGAGCACCGCATCGGCATTGCCGCCGGTGACCTTGACCGGATGCTCCCCAGCGGCCAGCAGCAGGGTTTCGAGCCGGCGGCGGTCATTGGCCGCGTAGGCCTCGTTGACCGTCATCATCGCTTGCTCGCGGTGGCGGCGCTCGGCATCGCTGGGCGCCAGATCGGGGTGCAGGCGCATGGCGGCGCGCCGGTACAGCTGCTTCAGCGAGGGCGGGGCCAGCTCGACCAGGCCGCCCTCGGGNCGAGCCGGCGGCGGTCATTGGCCGCGTAGGCCTCGTTGACCGTCATCATCGCTTGCTCGCGGTGGCGGCGCTCGGCATCGCTGGGCGCCAGATCGGGGTGCAGGCGCATGGCGGCGCGCCGGTACAGCTGCTTCAGCGAGGGCGGGGCCAGCTCGACCAGGCCGCCCTCGGGCTCGGCCGGCGGCGGCGCGCCCATGGGCAGCTGCGGGATCTGCGGCAGCGCGGTGGCCTGCGGCGCGCGCGGTTCGCGGGCGTCGACCCCGTTGCGGCGCAGCGCCTCGTAGAGGTATTGGGTGGCACAGAAGAGCTGCGATTCCAGCGCGTCCAGCTCCAGATAGAGCGGCCCCAGGGCCTCGATATAGCGACCGACAAAGGCCTGCACCTGATCGCGCAGCGCGCCGAACTCCTGCTCCTGCGTCAGCAGGTAGCGCTGCAGATCGCCCAGCTGGGCGCGGCGGCGCGAAAGCTCGTGTGGCGTGATGGCCCGGCTGCTCATCATGGCGATAGAAATCCCTGTGTCCCTGTGCGGCTGATTGTGGGGCCTGGCGGGCCGGCTTCAAAGTAGAAACAGCCCGCATGCGGGCTGTTTTTTTGGGGCTTGGTGCTCAGGGCTGGGAGGCCGGTGCGCTGGGTGGCAGCGCCGCCGGCTCGGAGGCCGCGAGCGCCGGGGCTGACGCTTCGGCTGCCGGGGCCACGACCGGCACCGCCGGCTTGGTGCTGGCGGCCGTCATCGGCAGCAGCGGCACGATCAGCAACGCGACGATGTTGATGATCTTGATCAGCGGGTTGACGGCCGGGCCGGCGGTGTCCTTGTAGGGATCGCCGACGGTGTCGCCGGTGACCGCTGCCTTATGGGCCTCGCTGCCCTTGCCGCCGTGGTGGCCGTCCTCGATGTATTTCTTCGCGTTGTCCCAGGCGCCGCCGCCGGTGCACATCGAGATCGCGACGAACAGGCCGGTGACGATGGTGCCCATCAAGAGCCCGCCCAGCGCGGCCGGGCCCAGCAGCAGGCCGACCAGAATCGGCACGACCACCGGCAGCAGCGAGGGCACGACCATCTCCTTGATCGCGGCCGAGGTCAGCATGTCGACCGCCGCGCTGTAGTCGGGCTTGCGCTGGCCGGCCATGATCTGGCCGTCCTGGAACTGGCGCCGCACCTCGACCACCACCGATCCGGCCGCACGGCCCACCGCCTCCATCGCCATCGCACCGAACAGATAGGGGATCAAGCCGCCGATGAAGAGGCCGACGATGACCTTGGGATCGCTCAGATCGAAGGCGATGCTCATGCCGCGCGCTTCCAGCGAGTGGGTGTAGTCGGCAAACAGCACCAGCGCGGCCAGGCCGGCCGAGCCGATCGCATAGCCCTTGGTCACGGCCTTGGTGGTGTTGCCCACCGCATCCAGCGGGTCGGTCACATCGCGCACGCTCTTGGGCAGCTCGGCCATCTCGGCGATACCGCCGGCGTTGTCGGTGATCGGGCCGTAGGCGTCGAGTGCAACGACGATGCCGGCCATGCTCAGCATCGCGGTGGCGGCCACCGCGATGCCGTAGAGGCCGGCCAGCTGGTAGGCGGCGACGATGGCCAGGCAGACGAACAGCACCGGCCAGGCGGTCGAGCGCATCGACACGCCGAGGCCGGCGATGATGTTGGTACCGTGGCCGGTGGTCGAGGCCTGCGCGATGTGCTTGACCGGCGAGTACTGGGTGCCGGTGTAGAACTCGGTGATCCAGACCAGGGCAGCGGTCAGCACCAGGCCCACGGCGCAGGCGCCGAACAGGCGCAGCTGTGTGCCGGCCCCGAGCGCGTCATCGGGCATCGCCGCCTTGGTGACGAAGTAGAAGGCGATCAGCGACAGCACACCGGCCACCGCCAGTCCTTTGTAGAGCGCCGGCATCACGTTCTTCATGCCTGGCGAGGCCTTGACGAAGCCACAGCCGATGATGGAGGCGATGATGGAGACCCCGCCCAGCAGCAGCGGGTAGAGCACGGCCGCCATCGGCGCGGCGGTCACGACCAGCGCGCCCAGTGCCATCGTCGCGATCAGGGTGACGGCGTAGGTTTCGAAGAGATCGGCCGCCATGCCGGCACAGTCGCCGACGTTGTCGCCGACGTTGTCGGCGATCACGGCCGGATTGCGCGGGTCATCCTCGGGGATGCCGGCCTCGACCTTGCCGACCAGATCGGCGCCGACATCGGCGCCCTTGGTGAAGATGCCACCGCCCAGGCGCGCGAAGATCGAGATCAGCGAGGAGCCGAAGGCAAAGCCCAGCAGCGGCTTCAAGGTGGCCGGGTCGACCTTCTCGCCGCCGCTCAGATACCAGAAAAACAGGCCCACGCCCAGCAGGCCCAGACCGACGACCAGCATGCCGGTGATCGCGCCGCCCTTGAACGCGACATTCAGCGCCGGGCCTATGCCCTGGGTGGCGGCCTGGGCGGTGCGCACATTGGCGCGCACCGAGACGTTCATGCCGATGAAGCCGCAGGCGCCCGACAGCACGGCGCCGATCACGAAGCCGATGGCCGAGGTCAGGTCCAGGAAGACCGCGATCAACACGGCCAGCACGATGCCGACGACGGCGATCGTCTTGTACTGACGGGCCAGATAGGCGGCCGCGCCCTGCTGGATGGCGGAGGCGATTTCTTGCATGCGGGCGTTGCCCGCGTCCTGACTCAGGATCCAGCTGCGTTGAATAAACCCATACAAGACTGCGGCGAGGCCGCAGGCCAGCGCGAAGTACAGCGCCAAACTCGTCGACATGTAGATGTCTCCTCTGTTGTATCTGCCGTTTTGGATGAACGCCCGCACACAACGCCAGTCCCGCACGCTTGAACAGGTCGGTCGGCGCATGCTAAGGGAGCGGCCCGTCCCGGCGATTGAGCGTTTACCAGTGGATCGGTCACCGACACCGGTGTCAGGCGCTGGCAAGGCCTGCCGCTAGAATTCGGGTTTCCCCCTGGCGTTTCAAAAATCATGAGCCTGCACAACGTGACCCCCGGCGCCAAGGCGCCCGAGCAATTCAATGTCGTCATCGAAATCCCGATGAACGCCGACCCGATCAAGTACGAGGTCGACAAGGAAAGCGGCGCGCTGTTCGTCGACCGCTTCATGACGACGGCGATGCACTATCCCTGCAACTACGGCTACATACCGCGCACGCTGGCCGATGACGGCGATCCGGTTGATGTGCTGGTGATCACGCCCTTCGCGCTGACCCCGGGCGTGGTCGTGACCTGCCGCGCCATCGGCGTGCTGCAGATGGACGATGAAGCCGGCGGCGACGCCAAGCTGCTGGCCGTGCCGATCGACAAGGTGCTGCCGATCTACTCGCACTGGCAAAAGCCCGAAGACATCAACCAGATGCGCCTGAAGGCCATCCAGCATTTCTTCGAGCACTACAAGGACCTGGAGGCCGGCAAGTGGGTCAAGGTCAAGGGCTGGGAAGGCCCGGAGGCCGCCAAGGCCGAGATCGTGTCCGGCCTGGCCAACTATGCCAAGGCTGAGCAGAAGTAAGCAAGACCTGCCCCCCGGTTGAAGCAAGCCCCGCCCGCAAGGCCGGGGCTTTTTTACGCCTTGAAGGGGCGGTGCTCTTCCAGTTCGTTGACGTAGCCACGCATGGCCTGACCCTCCCTGGCGAGGAAATCGCCGACCGCATCGCGAAAGTCGGGGTGGGCCAGCCAGTGGCTGGAGCCGGTGGCCACCGGCATCAGCCCGCGGGCCATCTTGTGCTCGCCCTGGGCGCCGCCCTCGAAGCTGTGGAAGCCGTTCTCTATGCACCAGGCCAGCGGCTGGTAGTAGCAGGCGTCGAAGTGCAGGCAGGAGATGGTCTCGGTAGCACCCCAATAGCGGCCATAGGCATGGCCGCGCTCGGGGTCCAGAGCGATCAGCGAGGCCGCCACGCGCTCCTCACCCTGCCGAGCGACAAAGAGCAGCCAGTGCTCGGCCATGGTCTCGGCCATGGCCTGGAAGAAGGCCCGCGTCAGATAGGGCGTGCTGTGGTGGGCGCGGTAGGTCAGCCGGTAGCAGTGGTAGAAGAAATCCCAGTCCTCGGCCCGGATCTGCGCGCCGCGCCGCGCCTCGAAGACGATGCCGGCCTCGCGCACCTTGCGCTGCTCCTGCTGGATCTTCTTGCGCTTGTCGCGCTGCATCGTGGCCAGGAACGCCTCGAACGAGCCATAGGGCAGGGGTTCACGGTTGCGCCAATGGAACTGCACGCCGCTGCGCGCCATCCAGCCCCGCTGCTGCGCCGCGGCCTGGTCCGGCGCGTCGCCGAACAGCAGATGGGCCGAGGACAGGCCCTGCTGCTCGGCCAGCGCCTGCAGGCCGCGTATCAGCAGCGCGCGGGCCTCGTCATCGCGCGCCAGCAGCCGGCTGCCCGGCACCGGCGTGAAGGGCACGGCCACCAGCAGCTTGGGGTAGTAGTCCAGGCCATGGCGGCGGTAGGCATCGGCCCAGGCCCAGTCGAACACATACTCGCCGTAGGAGTGGCTTTTCAGATAGGCCGGGCAGGCGGCGATCAGGGTCTGCTCGTCTTGCCAGGCGCTGAGGAAGAGCGGCTGCCAGCCGGTGGCCTCGACGGCCGAGCCGGAATCGTGCAGGGCCTGCAGGTATTCGTGCCGCATAAAGGGCGTCGGCCGGGCCGATGCCGCCAGCAAGGCGTTCCAGGCTTCGGGCGCCAGGGCGAGGGGGTTGTCATCGACGCGCAGCGTCGCAGGGGAGGGCTTCATGGATCAACAAATCTTAGGGGCAAGCGCAAAGCCTTCGCTTTGATGGCAGGATTCGTCCATGCGTTTCGACAATCTCTACAACCATGATTTCGCCCGTGTCGCCGTCGGCGTGCCGCTGTGCCGGGTCGCCGATCCGGCTTACAACGGGCAACAGACCGCCGCGCTCTTGATCGAGGCCGCTGCCAGCGGCGCGGCCGTGGTGGCCTTTCCCGAGCTGGGCCTCTCAAGCTACAGCTGCGACGATCTGTTCCACCAGCGGGCGCTGCTGGACGGCTGCGAGGCCGCGCTGGCTGCGGTGCTGAGGGCCTCGGAAGCGCTGCCGACGCTGGCCATCGTCGGCATGCCGCTGCGGGTCGAGCAGCGCCTGTTCAACTGCGCCGTGGTGCTGCAGCGTGGCCGGCTGCTGGGTGTCGTGCCCAAGACCTATCTGCCCAATTACGGCGAGTTCTACGAGGCGCGCCAGTTCAGCGCGGCCGAGGAGGCTACGGTCGGCGAGATCACGCTGCTGGGCCAGCGTGTACCTTTCGGCAGCCAGCAGCTGTTCGCGGCCGCCGATCTGCCGCTGCTGCGCGTGCATGTGGAGATCTGCGAGGACGTCTGGACGCCGATCCCGCCGTCCTCCTTCGCGGCGCTGGCCGGTGCGACCGTGCTGGTCAATCTGTCGGCCTCCAACGTCATCGTCGGCAAGGCCAACTACCGCCGGCAACTGGTCGCGCAGCAGTCGGCGCGCTGCCTGGCGGCCTATGTCTACAGCTCGGCCGGGGCCGGCGAATCGAGCACCGATCTGGCCTGGGACGGCCAGGCCCTGATCTACGAGAACGGCGAGGCGCTGGCCGAGTCGGCGCGCTTCCAGCGCCGCTCGCAGCTGATCACGGCCGATGTCGACCTGGAGCGGCTGGCGCGCGAGCGCATGCGCCAGACCAGCTTCGGCCAGTCGGTGCGCAGCCATGCCGCCGCCGTCAAGGCGCATCGCACGATAGAGTTCGACCTGGACATCGAGCGCGAGGCGCCGCTGGTCTTGCAGCGCAAGATCGAGCGCTTTCCCTATGTGCCGGCCGATCGTGGCCGCCGCGACGAGCGCTGCGAGGAGGTCTACAACATCCAGGTGCAGGCCCTGGTGCAGCGACTGGCGTCCAGCGGCATCGCCAAGCTGGTCATCGGCGTGTCGGGCGGGCTCGACTCCACCCATGCCTTGCTGGTGGCCGCGCGGGCGATGGACCAGCTGGGCCTGCCGCGCAGCCATATCCTGGCCTACACCATGCCCGGCTATGCCACCGGCGAGCGCACCCGCGACCAGGCCTGGCGGCTGATGCGGGCGATCGGTTGCAGCGCGTCCGAGATCGACATCCGACCCAGCTGCGAGCAGATGCTGAAGGACTTGGGCCATCCCTATGCGGACGGCAAGCCGGTCTACGACATCACTTTCGAGAATGTGCAGGCCGGCGAGCGCACCAACCATCTGTTCCGCCTGGCCAACCACCAGGGCGCGCTGGTGCTGGGCACCGGCGATCTGAGCGAGCTCGCCTTGGGGTGGTGCACCTATGGCGTGGGCGACCATATGTCGCACTACAACGTCAACGCCAGCGTGCCCAAGACCTTGATCAAGTACCTGGTGCGCTGGGTGGCCGAGACCGGGCAGCTGGGCGGCGCCGACCACCAGGTCTTGCTGGACATTCTGGACACCGAGATCAGTCCCGAGCTGGTGCCCATCACACCCGGTTCGGGCGGCGAGGGTCAGGTCTTGCAGAGCACCGAGGCCATGATCGGCCCCTACGAGCTGCAGGACTTCCACCTGTTCTACACGCTGCGGCATGGCTATGCGCCGAGCAAGATCGCCTTCCTGGCGCGCCATGCCTGGGGCTCGCGCGAGCGCGGCGCCTGGCCGGACGAGGCCCATGTGCAGCGCAACGAGTACACGCTGGCCGAGATCAAGCGGGTGTTGCGCATCTTTGTGCAGCGCTTCTTCAAGGGCAGCCAGTTCAAGCGCAGCTGTGTGCCCAACGCGCCCAAGGTGGGCAGCGGCGGTTCGCTGTCGCCGCGGGGCGATTGGCGTGCGCCCAGTGATTCGGAGTCGGCGATCTGGCTGGCCGATCTCGATCGCATCCCCGATTAGGCCCCGGGTTCGTGCTTAAATCACAAACAGTTCAAATCCCCTCGGAGCCCTCGCCATGAAGCAAATCACCGCCATCATCAAGCCCTTCAAGCTGGACGAAGTCCGTGAGTCGCTGGCCGAGGTCGGCGCCTCGGGCCTGACCGTCACCGAGGTCAAGGGTTTCGGTCGCCAGAAAGGCCATACCGAGCTGTACCGCGGCGCCGAGTATGTGGTCGACTTCCTGCCCAAGGTCAAGGTCGAGGTGGTGGTCAAGGACGAGGATGTCGAGCGCTGCATCGACGCCATCCTGAAGGCCGCCAAGACCGGCAAGATCGGTGATGGCAAGATCTTTGTGACTCCGGTCGAGCAGGTGGTGCGCATCCGCACCGGCGAGACCGACGAAGCGGCCGTCTGAGCGCTGCGGCCTCGCCCCGTCAGCGCTTGACCGGGCGCTGGGTGATCAGCCGGGTGCCGCAGATCGCATCATGCAGGAACTGGCGCTGCGGATGCAGCCAGGCCAGCGCCGCGTAGGCGAGCACACCGGCGAACAGACTGCCGAAGATCGCACCCAGGCCATGCAGGTCCAGCAGCCAGACGCTCAGCAGCGCTGGCAGAAACCACAGCCAGCTGAGCAGATAGCGCGCCAGCGCGCGCCACTGACCCAGTGGGCGCTGCTGGTTGTCGACGACGCGGATATGCCAGGCCTTCATCGCCACCGTCTGGCCGCCGTGCGACCAGAACCAGATGAAGTAGATGCCCAGCACGATGAACAAAAAGGCCTGCAGCCCGTGCTGGCCTTGCATCGCATGGCGCTGCTGAGTCAAGGTCGAATACAGATAGCCCGAGATGAAGACCACGCCGAACAGCAGCACGCCTTCGTAAATGAAGCAGGCCAGGCGGCGGGCCACGCCGGGGGCGGCGTCGCCGGCTGCGCCGCGAGAAGATTCAGTCATTGGTGGATCAATTGTTATCTGAGGCGCGTGGCCGGGCCGGCTTGGGCAGCAAGGTGGCGCTGTCGACCAGGCTGGCATCGAAGCCGGGCTTGACCCGGCCTGTCGGGCGCTGAGCACCCTTGCCCTGGTTGATCAGCACCGTGCTGGCGCCGGGCTTGGCCTGCAGCAGCGTCGGGCCCAGCGGCAGCTCGGGCTGGTTCTTGGGCAGCACAGGGACCATCAGCGGCTGTGCGGTGGGCGGCGCCGGCGCCTTGGTGGCGGGGCGCGCGCCCGGCTTGCTGCCGCTGGTCGGCTGGCTCAGCTTCTGGGCGGCCTTGTCGGCCAGCTCCTGGCGACGCTCGGTAGGAAGGGCCTGGTAAGCCTCCCATTTGGCCTGCCGCTCGTCGGCCTTGAGTTCGCGCGCGGCGCGAAAACCGAGGCGGGCCTGCTGGCGCTCGGCCGGGCTCAGCTTGGCCCAGCTGCTGATGCGCTCCTGCACGCGCAGCTGCTCATCGGCTGGCATGCTGGGATAGCGGGCCGCCAGTTCCAGCCATTTGCCCTTGCGGGACGGGTCCATCTCGCTCCACTCGCCCTCCAGCGCCGCGAGCAGATGCTGCTGGCTGGGGTTCAGTGTCTGCCACTGGGCGCCGGAATCGGCGGCGGCTGGTTTTTTGACCGGCAGCGCTGCGGAGGCTCCGACCGCCGGCTCAGACGGCGGCGCCGTCTCCGTACCGGTCGGCGGCGGCATTGGCGATTGGGCCTGGGCCGAGGCGATCAGCACGGCGGTGCCGAGGGCCCGCAGCATGGAACGGGCGAGAGGAGGAGCGAGGGAAAGGGCTGAGCGCAGCGCCGGGGCAGGACATGTCATGCGGCCGGCTCGTTACTTCTGCTCGCGCGCTTGTTGTTGCTGCTGCTCGGGCGGCTGCTGGGCCTGCTCCTCGTCGCTGAGGTACTCCCGGAAGCCCGGATCGCCATAGGCGGCCGGCGGCAACTGGTCGGAGAGCAGGGCGGCATCCACTTCGGCGGCTGCGGTGATCTGCTGGTACCACTGGCTGTGCTGGATCAGCAGCAGGCCCAGGACCAGCAGCAGCAGCGGCAGCAAGGAGGCCAGCTTGAGCCAGCGACCGCCGCCGGGGCCGCGCAAGGCCAGACTCGCGCCGCCTTGCTGCACCGCCTCGGTGGCGAGCTGCGGCTGCGCGGCGCGGGCGCTGCGCGCCTTCAGCAAGGCCTGCTCGCGGGCGAAGCGCAGGCGCTCGCTGACGTCTTGCGACAGCTGCTCACCCTGTTCGGTCAAGCCTGCGGCGACGCGCAGGCCAAAGCGTGACACGAGGGTGTCCTGCTCCTGTGCGAGATGCGAACGCTGAGGCTTGTTCATAGTGTGATTCCCTTGGCCTTCAATGATTTTGCAAGCGAATGGACGGCCCGGGAGCAATGCGTCTTGACACTGCCCTCCGAGCACCCCATCACGGATGCGGTCTCCGCCACATCCAGCTCTTCCCAGTAACGCAGCAGGAAGGCTTCGCGTTGACGCGTTGGCAACTCCGAGACTTCCTTGTCGATCGCCTGCAGGATTTGCTGTCTCGACACCTCATCTGCCGCGCTCAGCGCCCCGAGGGCACCGTCGCGGGTTTCGAGCGATTCCAGCAGGTCGAAGTCGCCGTCGGCATCCGCAGACTCGAAGTCTGACATGTTCTGCATCACGGCGCGTCGCACCTTTTGCCGGCGGAACCAGTCCATCGTCGCATTCGACAAGATGCGCTGGAACAACAGCGGCAGCTCCGCCGCCGGGCGGTCGAAGTATTTTTCGGCCAGGCGGATCATGGCGTCCTGCACGATGTCCAGGGCGGCATCGTCATCGCGCACCATATAGGCGCTGCGTTTGAACGCCCTTTTTTCGACGCTGCGGAGGAATTCGTTGAGTTCTTTGTCGGTGGCCAAAAGTTTGGCGGGCGAGCCCTGAGCTGGCGAAAACGCCGCGAATTATTGCATTAGGCCCGTCAGTCTCCGTCGAAATGGCGAATAAGCGGCGAGTCCGTGCATAATGCTGCTTCGCACAAGAGCTGAATTTGGTCTTTAGCTGGCCGCCCGACTGGGGCGCCACCTTTTTGATCGCGCAGGCTCCACATCCGCCTCACGAGGGCGCGAGAAGGAGCACCAATGGTTTTTCGTCAGAGAAATTCACAGAGGTTCGAAATGGACATGTCTAGCGCGGAAGTCAAGCGTGCCACCGCGGCACAACTGCATGGCCCCCCTTCTTCCCCCGCGGCGTCGGAGCTGAACGGCTCGGAGATCCTCGTTCGCTGCCTGCAGGCCGAAGGTGTCAAATACCTTTGGGGCTACCCGGGCGGCGCAGTGCTGTACATCTACGACGCACTGTACAAACAAGACACCATCCAGCATGTGCTGGTGCGCCATGAGCAGGCAGCGGTCCATGCGGCCGACGGCTATGCCCGCGCCACCGGCGATGTCGGCGTGGCCCTGGTGACCTCGGGCCCCGGCGTCACCAATGCGATCACTGGCATCGCGACCGCCTATCTGGACTCGATCCCGATGGTGATCGTGACCGGCCAGGTGCCGACACCGGCCATCGGCCTGGATGCTTTCCAGGAATGCGACACCGTCGGCATCACCCGCCCCATCGTCAAGCACAACTTCCTGGTCAAGGATGTGCGCGATCTGGCGATGACGATGAAAAAGGCCTTCCACATCGCCCGTACTGGCCGGCCCGGCCCGGTGGTGGTGGACATCCCCAAGGATGTGTCGCTGTACAAGACGCACTTCGCCTATCCGCAGCATGTGGAGATGCGCAGCTACAACCCGGTGCGCAAGGGCCATTCCGGCCAGATCCGCAAGGCGGTGCAGCTGCTCTTGCAGGCCAAGCGCCCCTATATCTACACCGGTGGCGGCGTGGTGCTGGGCGAGGCCTCGGCCGAGCTGCGCGAGCTGGTGAACCTGCTGGGCTATCCCTGCACCAATACCCTGATGGGTCTGGGGGCGATGCCGGCCAGCGACCCGCGCTTCCTGGGCATGCTGGGCATGCACGGCACTTACGAGGCGAATATGACGATGCAGAACTGCGATGTTCTGCTGGCCGTCGGCGCCCGCTTTGACGACCGCGTGATCGGCAACCCGCAGCATTTCGGCTCGGTCGAGCGCAAGATCATCCATGTGGACATCGACCCCTCGTCGATCTCCAAGCGGGTGAGGGTGGACATTCCCATCGTCGGCGACGTCAAGGATGTGCTGCAGGAGCTGATCCATCAGCTCAAGGAAGCCCAGGCCAGGCCCGACAGCCAGGCGCTGAACAGCTGGTGGAGTCAGATCAATGAATGGCGGGGTCGCGACTGCCTGGCCTATGACAAGGACAGCGCCGTTATCAAGCCGCAGATGGTGGTCGAGACGCTGTGGAACCTGACCCGCGGCCGCGACACCTATGTGACCTCGGACGTCGGCCAGCACCAGATGTGGGCCGCGCAGTTCTACGGCTTCGAAGAGCCGCGCCGCTGGATCAACTCCGGCGGCCTGGGCACGATGGGCGTGGGCCTGCCCTATGCGATGGGCATCAAGCTGGCCAAGCCGGAGTCGGATGTGTTTTGCATCACCGGCGAAGGCTCGATCCAGATGTGCATCCAGGAGCTGTCGACCTGCAAGCAGTACAACACGCCGGTCAAGGTCGTCTCGCTGAACAACCGCTACCTGGGCATGGTGCGGCAGTGGCAGGAGCTGGACTACGGCAAGCGCTACTCGCACAGCTATATGGAAGCGCTGCCTGACTTCGTCAAGCTGGCCGAGGCCTATGGCCATGTCGGCCTGCTGGTTGAGAAGCCCGGCGATGTCGAGGGCGCGCTGCGCGAGGCGATGCGCCTGAAGGATCGCACCGTGTTCCTGGACATCCGCACCGATCCGACCGAGAACGTCTGGCCCATGGTCAAGGCGGGCAAGGGCATCTCGGAAATGCTGCTGGGGTCCGAAGACCTCTGAGTTTCGGCAAGCCGGGCCGGGGCCGCTGCGTTACCGCGCGGGGCCGAAAGCCTGGTCGACGAATCCCAAGGCCCGGACCGACTCCCTTTCAATCGAAGAGCGTGGCCAAGAGCCGTCGGTTACCGCCGCCGGCTTGAAGAGCGCGAAGGACGAGACTCTATGAAACACATCATTGCACTGCTCATCGAGAACGAGCCGGGCGCGCTGTCGCGCGTCGTCGCGCTGTTCTCGGCCCGCGGCTACAACATCGAGAGCCTGACGGTGGCGCCCACCGAGGATCCCTCGCTGTCGCGCATGACCATCGTCACGACCGGCTCGGACGAGGTGATCGAGCAGATCACCAAGCATCTGAACCGGCTGATCGAGGTGGTCAAGGTGGTCGACCTGACCGAGGGCAACTTCACCGAACGCGAGCTGATGCTGATCAAGGTGCGCGCGGTCGGCAAGGAGCGCGAGGAGATGAAGCGCACCGCCGACATCTTCCGCGGCCGCGTCATCGACGTCACCGAGAAGACCTACACGATCGAGCTGACCGGCACAGCCTCCAAGCTCGACGCCTTCATCGGCGCGCTGGACCGCGGCTCCATCCTGGAGACGGTGCGCACCGGCACCAGCGGCATCGGCCGCGGCGAGCGCATCCTGCGCGTCTGAGTTTCTAGATTTTCCCCACCCAACAACACCCGACCCGTCTTTTCCTGGAGCACGACATGAACGTTTATTACGACAAGGACGCCGACCTGAGCCTGATCAAGGGCAAGAACGTCACCATCATCGGCTACGGCTCACAAGGCCATGCCCACGCGCAAAACCTGAACGACAGCGGCGTCAAGGTCACCGTCGGTCTGCGCCGCGGCGGCGCGTCCTGGGCCAAGGCCGAGAACGCCGGCCTGAAGGTCGCCGAGATCGCCGATGCGGTCAAGGCTGCCGACGTCGTGATGATTCTGCTGCCCGACGAGCAGATCGCCGAGGTCTACAAGCGCGAAGTCGAGCCCCATATCAAGCAAGGCGCCTCGCTGGCCTTTGCCCACGGTTTCAATGTCCATTACGGCCAGGTCACGCCGCGTGCCGATCTGGACGTCTGGATGGTCGCCCCCAAGGCCCCGGGCCACACGGTGCGCGGCACCTACACCCAAGGCGGCGGCGTGCCCCATCTGATCGCTGTCTATGCCGACAAGACCGGCAAGGCCCGTGATCTGGCGCTGAGCTACGCCTCGGCCAACGGCGGCGGCAAGGCCGGCATCATCGAGACCAACTTCCGCGAAGAGACCGAAACCGATCTGTTCGGCGAGCAGGCCGTGCTGTGCGGCGGTGCTGTCGAGCTGATCAAGGCCGGCTTCGAGACCCTGGTGGAAGCCGGCTATGCGCCCGAGATGGCCTACTTCGAGTGCCTGCACGAGCTCAAGCTGATCGTCGACCTGATCTATGAAGGCGGTATCGCCAACATGAACTACTCGATCTCGAACAATGCCGAGTACGGCGAGTACGTGACCGGCCCCAAGGTCGTCACCGAAGCCACCAAGGAAGCGATGCGCCAGTGCCTGAAGGACATCCAGACCGGCGAGTATGCGAAGAGCTTCATCCTTGAGAACAAAGCCGGCGCGCCTACGCTGCTGAGCCGCCGCCGCCTGACCTCGGAGCACCAGATCGAGCAGGTGGGCGAGAAGCTGCGCGCGATGATGCCCTGGATCAAGAAGAACCGCCTGGTCGACCAGAGCAAGAACTGATCCGTCAAGCCGGATTCGAAAGCCGCGAAGCCCTCAGGCCTCGCGGCTTTTTCTATGGAGTGCCTGTTGTATCCTCCCGCCCCATGACCGACTCGAACAAGAAGAGCCCGACCGAGCTGCCGGACGAGGACGAGGACACCGTGCCGGCGCCGGTGCGCCCGCGTCGCAAGGGCATTTATGTGCTGCCCAATGCCATCACGCTGGCAGCGCTGTTCTCCGGCTTCTACGCCATCGTGATGTCGATGAATGGCCGCTTCGAGCTGGCTTGCATCGCAATCTTCTGCGCCGCCGTGCTGGACAGCCTGGACGGCCGGGTCGCGCGCATGACCAATGCACAGAGCGCCTTCGGCGAGCAGATGGACAGCCTGTCGGACATGGTCAGCTTCGGCGCAGCGCCGGCGCTGATCGTCTATGTCTGGGCCTTCAAGGACATGGGCAAGCTCGGCTGGATTCCGTCCTTTGTCTATATCTCGGGTGCGGCGCTGCGCCTGGCGCGCTTCAACGTCAATATCGGCGTGGTCGACAAACGTTTCTTCCAGGGCCTGCCCAGCCCGGCCGCCGCAGCCATCGTGATCGGCATGATCTGGGCCTTCGATGACTATGGCTTCAAGGATGTCACCACGCTGCCCTGGGTGGTCTGGACCGCCTTCGGCATGACCTTGTTCGCTGGCTTGTCGATGGTGACCAATGCGCCGTTCTACAGCTTCAAGGTCGTGGGCGCCCGGCGTACCGTGCCCTTTGTGGTGCTGGTCGCGATCGCGCTGGCCATCGTGCTGATCAGCCAGAACCCGCCGCTGGGGCTGTTCGCGATCTTCTGTGCCTATGGCCTGTCGGGTTATGTGATCTATTTCTGGCGCAAGGCCAAGGGCAAGCAGGTCAGCATGATTGCCACATCGACCGACGAGCCCGATGAGCAGGGCCTGCATCGCTGAACTCACGTGCTATATTCATTGCCCATGAAGACCTTGTTCGCGTTCGCACTGCTACTACTGGGTGAACCTCGGGTTCGCTGATCGCGCACGTCCAAGCGTTTTTGATCTCAACGGCCCGTATGCACCCTGCAGCGGGCCGTTGGTCTTTTCGAGTCTGCAGGTTGCGATCCAGACTCACCAGGAAGCAAGATCCATGTTGAAGCAACCCAACGTCAAGTACCGCGCCTTCGCTGCTATCGGTCTGCGCGACCGGACCTGGCCGGACGCCCAGCTGAGCCGCGCACCGATCTGGCTGAGCACCGATCTGCGCGACGGCAACCAGGCCCTGATCGAGCCGATGGATGCCGAGCGCAAGCTGCGCATGTTCGAGATGCTGGTGCGCATCGGCTTCAAGGAGATCGAGGTCGGTTTCCCCTCGGCCTCGCAGACCGATTTCGATTTCGTGCGTCTGCTGATCGAGCAGAACCTGATCCCTGATGACGTGACCATCCAGGTGCTGACCCAGGCGCGCCAGCCGCTGATTGCGCGCACCTTCGAGTCGCTGCGCGGCGCGCGCCGCGTCATCGTCCATCTCTATAACGCGGTGGCGCCGGTGATGCGCCACGTCGTCTTGGGCATGGACGAGGACCAGATCGTCGAGCTGGCCGTCACGCACACGCAGATGATCCGCCGCATGGCTGCTGAGCAGCCGGACACCGACTTCCGGTTCCAGTACTCGCCCGAGATGTTCTCCGGCACCGAGCTGGCATTCTCCAAGCGCGTCGTCGATGCGGTGACCGAGGCCTGGGGCGCGACGCCCCAGCGCAAGGTCATCATCAACCTGCCGGCCACCGTCGAGCACTCGACGCCCAATATCTTTGCCGACATGGTCGAGTGGATGCACCGCCATATCGAGCGCCGCGATAGCGTCGTGCTGTCCATCCATCCGCACAATGACCGCGGCACCGGCACGGCTGCGGCCGAGTTTGCGCTGATGGCCGGCGGCGACCGCATCGAGGGCTGCCTGTTCGGCAGCGGCGAGCGCACCGGCAATGTCGACATCGTCAATATCGCGCTGAATCTCTACACGCAGGGCATCTCGCCCGAGCTGGACTTCTCCGACATCGACGAGGTGCGTCGCTGCGCCGAGCATTGCACCCAGCTGCCGGTGCATCCGCGCCATCCCTATGCCGGCGACCTGGTCTACACCTCGTTCTCGGGCTCGCACCAGGACGCGATCAAGAAGGCCTTCGCGGCCCGCAAGGACGGCGACATCTGGGACATGCCCTATCTGCCGGTCGATCCCAAGGACCTGGGCCGCAGCTATGACGCGGTGATACGCGTCAACAGCCAGTCGGGCAAGGGCGGCATCGCCTATCTGCTGGAGGCCGAGTACGGGGTCGAGCTGCCGCGCCGCCTGCAGATCGAGTTCAGCCAGGCCGTGCAGGCCGTGATGGACGACAGCGGCAAGGAACTCAGCGCCGCCGACATCTGGGGCATCTTCGACCGCGAGTACGGCATCAGCGCTGGTGCGGCCCTGCATCCGGTGATCAGCGAGTCGGCCGAGGGCCGGGTCAGCCTGCGCGCCAGCGCCGATCTGCGTGAGCGCCAGCTGCAAGTGCAGGGCGAGGGCAGCGGTCCGATCGACGCCTTCATCAACGGCTTGAACGCCCAGCTGAGCTCCGCCGTGCGCGTGCTCGACTATCACGAGCATTCGATCGGCAGCGGCGCGGACGCCAAGGCCGTGGCCTATCTGGAGCTGCGCGTCGGCGACGCGCTGACACTCTTCGGTGTCGGCATCGATGCCAACATCGTCTCGGCCTCGTTGAAGGCCATCAGCTCCGGCCTGCGCCGCGCCGCACAGCGCGGCCAGCTGCAGTTCACCACCTCCATCACCGCCTGAACACATCCACCGGGAGCCCGCTCATGAGCCAGCAGCTGATCATTTTCGACACCACCTTGCGCGACGGCGAGCAATCGCCCGGCGCCTCGATGACCAAGGACGAGAAGCTGCGTATCGCGCGCCAGTTGGAGCGGCTCAAGGTCGATGTGATCGAGGCTGGCTTCGCCGCCTCCAGCAACGGTGACTTCGAGGCCGTCAAAGCGATTGCCGACGCCGTGCGCGAGAGCACGATCTGCTCGCTGGCCCGCGCCAATGACCGCGACATCGCCCGCGCGGCCGAGGCGCTGAAGGGCGCGGCGCGCTCGCGCATCCACACCTTCATTGCCACCAGCGAGCTCCATATGGAGAAGAAGCTGCGCATGACCCGCGAGCAGGTGCTGGAGCAGGCCATCCAGGCGGTGCGCTTCGCCCGCAATCTGACCGACGATGTCGAGTTCTCGCCCGAGGACGGCTACCGCTCCGATCCGGAGTTCCTGGCCCGCGTCGTCGAGGCGGTGATCAAGGAAGGCGCGCGCACGATCAACATCCCCGACACGGTCGGCTATGCGATCCCCGAGCTGTACGGCAACTTCATCAAGACGCTGCGTGAGCGCGTGCCGAACGCCGACCAGGCGATCTGGAGCGTGCACTGCCACAACGACCTGGGCATGGCGGTGGCCAACTCGCTGGCCGGCGTGATGATTGGCGGCGCGCGCCAGATCGAGTGCACGATCAACGGCCTGGGCGAGCGCGCCGGCAACTGTTCGCTGGAGGAGGTCGTGATGGCCGTCAAAACCCGGCGCGACTACTTCGGCCTGGATGTCGGCATCGATGCGACCCAGATCGTCGCGGCCTCGCGCCTGGTCTCGCAGACCACCGGCTTTGTGGTCCAGCCCAACAAGGCCGTGGTCGGCGCCAATGCCTTCGCCCATGCCTCGGGCATCCACCAGGATGGCGTGCTGAAGGCGCGCGACACCTACGAGATCATGCGGGCCGAGGATGTGGGCTGGAGCGCCAACAAGATCGTGCTGGGCAAGCTCAGCGGGCGCAATGCCTTCAAGCAGCGTCTGCAGGAGCTGGGCATTGCGCTGGAGTCCGAGGCCGAGATCAATGCGGCCTTCGTGCGCTTCAAGGACCTGGCCGACCGCAAGAATGAGATCTTTGACGAGGACATCATCGCGCTGGTGATGGACGAGTCGGTCACTTCCGAGCAGGAGCATTACCGCCTGCTGGCCCTGTCCCAGCACTCCGAAACCGGCGAGCGTCCCCATGCCAAGGTCGCGTTCGCGGCCGGCGGCGTCGAGCACCATGCCGAGAGCGACGGCAACGGCCCGGTTGATGCCAGCCTGCGTGCCATCGAGTCCAAGGTGCAAAGTGGCGCCGAACTGCTGCTCTATTCGGTCAATGCGATCACCAGCGGCAGCACAGAATCGCAGGGCGAAGTCACGGTGCGTTTGCAGCATGCCGGACGCGTGGTGAACGGCGTTGGTGCCGACCCCGATATCGTCGTGGCCTCGGCCAAGGCATATTTGAGCGCGCTGAACAAGCTGCAAAGCAAGACCGAAAGAGTCGCGGCGCAAGGCTGAACCGGGGCCGGTTGGGAACTAAGTTACGCGATGCTTCACTTTAGGAGGCGCGCATAAGTTTTTGATCTTGCCCGACTTTTTCCTTTGACCTACACTTGCGACGCAAGCATTGGGGGCTGGATTGAAGACTTTTGTGACTTTGTTGTCGAGCGCGGTGATGAGCTGCGCCCTCATGGCGGGCGGAGCGCTGCTGCCGGCCCAACAAGCCCATGCGGCCAGTGCCAGCAAGAACAGCAGCAAGGCCGGCAAGACGGTGCGCAAGGCCAAACCGGTGGCGCGCAGCCTGCGGGCGCCGCGCAAGGCCGTGATGGCTGCAGCCCCGGCCCGGCCCTCGTTTGGCCAGATCTATGGCCTGCACGCGGTCGAGGATCCGCTCGATCTGAAGTCCAGCGTGGCCCTGGTGATGGACCAGGAGACCAACGAGGTGCTGCTGTCCAAGAATTCCCAGGCGGTGCTGCCGATCGCATCCATCACCAAGCTGATGACGGCCCTGGTCGTGGTCGAGGCCAAGCAGCCGCTTGATGAGATGCTGACCGTCACCGACGAAGACATCGATACCGAGAAGGGCACTCGCTCGCGTCTGGCGATCGGCACCACCTTGAGCCGCAGCGAGATGTTGCATCTGGCGCTGATGTCGTCCGAGAACCGCGCCGCCAACGCGCTGGGTCGCCACTATCCCGGCGGTCTGAAGGCCTTTGTCGCGGCGATGAACCAGAAGGCTCAGGCCCTGGGCATGAGCGACACCCATTACGTCGAGCCCACCGGCCTGTCCAGCCGCAACCAGAGCAGCGCCAAGGATCTGGCCGCGTTGGTGCGGGTGGCGCATGAGTTTCCGCTGCTGCGCGAGCTGTCGACCTCCAAGGAGCATCTGGTGACCCTGGGCCGGCGCCAGGTGGCCTTCCACAGCACCAATGGCCTGGTGCGCAGCGGGTCCTGGGATATCGGCCTGCAGAAGACCGGCTTCATCAACGAGGCCGGTCGCTGCCTGGTAATGCAGGTGCAGATGGCCGGCCGCAAGCTGATCCTGGTGTTCCTGGACTCGGCCGGCAAGTACTCTCGTATCGGCGATGCCGAGCGGGTGCGCAAATGGATCAACGCCAATCCCGAAGTCAGCGCCGCGCTGCCGGGCATCTCCGGCTGAGCTGAGCCCATCAACAAAAAAGCGCGCCACTGGCGCGCTTTTTTGATTGGGCGTCGGGTCAGCCGCGGTAGCCGAGCGCCTGCGAGATCTGGGCGGCGGTCTCGCGCAGGCGTGCCAGCCAGCTCTCCTCCAGCCGGTCGGCCGGGGCCGAGATCGAGAGGCCGGCGATCAGCTTGGCCTGGTCGTCATAGATGCCGGCGGCCATGCAGCGCACGCCCAGCTCCAGCTCCTCATCGTCGCGCGCCACGCCGCGCTGGCGCACCAGCGCCATCTCGCGCTCCAGCGCGCCGATCTCGGTCAGGCTGTTCTTGGTGTGCCCGGCCAGGCCGGTGCGGGTCGCGTAGGCGCGCACCCGCTGGGCGTCGTCGCTGGCCAGGAAGAGCTTGCCCACCGAGGTCAGGTGCAGCGGCGCCCGGCCACCGACCGCCCGCACCACCTGCATGCCCGAGCGTTCGCTGTAAGTGCGCTCGATATAGACGATCTCGTCACCCTGGCGCACCGACAGATTGACCGGCTGGTGGGTGAATTTGTGCAGCTCGCGCATCGGCCCCAGCGCCGCATCGCGCACATCCAGCCGCGCCTTGACCAGATTGCCCAGCTCCAGCAATCGCATGCCCAGTCGATAGCTGCCGGCCTCGGGCCGGTCGACGAAGCGGCCGATCGCCAGGTCGTTGAGAATGCGGTGCGCCGTCGAGGGGTGCAGACCGGTGGTTTCGCTGATCTGCTTCAGCGACACAGGGTCCTGATGGCTGGCCAGAACGTCCAGCAAGGTAAAGGCGCGTTCCAGGACTTGAACTGCGGGCGTCTGCCCCTCTTTGTTTTTCATGGTTTCATTGTGCGGGATTTTGTGAAATTTCTACATGGCGAAATGAAGACAGTGGCCGGGTTGCTGGCCTGGCTGGTGCTGGTGGGGGCCGCTCAGGCTCAGGCCCCGTCCCCAGCCCAGCCGCAATGGCTGCGGGTGCCGCCCGTGACGGGCCGGCTGACGGCCGCCGACATTGCCGTGGTGATCAACACGGCCGACCCCTATTCGGTGGCGGTGGGCGAGCACTACGCCCAGCGGCGCGGCCTGAGCGCCGAGCAGGTCGTGAGGGTCGAGCTGCCGCTGCGGCCGAGCTTGAGCCCGGCCGAGTTCGATGAGCTGCAGGCGCAGCTGCAGCGCCGCCTGCCGAGCCGGGTACAGGCGCTGGCACTGGCCTGGAGCCAGCCCTATGCGGTGGCCTGCAACTCCATCACCGGCGCGCTGGCGCTGGGCTTCCAGGCCGAGCTGTGCAAGCAGAGCTGCGCGCCTTCCAAGCCCTCGCCCTATGTGGCCTATACCGGCCACAAGCCCTTCAGCGATCTCGGCTTGCGGCCGGCCATGCTGCTGGCCGCGCGCTCGGTCGAGCAGGCCCGGGCGCTGATCGACCGCGGCGTGGCCGCTGACCACAGCCTGGCGCAGCGCGGCACGCCGCCGGTGCAGGCGGTGTTCGCCAGCACGGCCGACAAGGCCCGCAATGTGCGTGCGCCGCTGTTTCCGCCGCCGGGTCGGCTGTGGGCCTGGGGTGTCGAGGTGCGCCAGCTCGATCAGGACCAGCTGCCGCCGCTGGCCGAGGTGGTGCTCTACCAGACCGGGCTGGCCCGGGTCGAGGGCCTGGACCAGATCCCTTTCCTGCCCGGCGCGCTGGCCGATCATCTGACCTCGCTGGGCGGGCAGTTGGAGCGCACCAGCGGCCCGCAGATGAGCGCGCTGGACTGGCTAGCGGCGGGGGCCACCGCCAGCCACGGCGCGGTCAGCGAACCCTGCAACCATCTGCAGAAGTTCCCGCATCCGCAGCTGCTGTTACTGAACTATCTGCAGGGCGTCAGCGCGCTGGAGGCCTATTGGCGCAGCGTGCTGTGGCCGGCGCAGAGCGTGTTCGTCGGCGAGCCGCTGGCGGCACCGTTTGCGCGCCAGCCGGATCAGCCCTGATCAGCCCTGCTGGATGGCGGCCGCAGCCGCCTGACCCGCGCGCACCGCGCCCTCCAGCGTGGCCGGGTAGGGGCCGTCAACATAGTCGCCGGCGACCCACAGCCCCGGCGCGATCGCCGGCGGCGGGCGCCGCAGCCCCGGCGTGCAGGCAAAGGTGGCGCGCTTCTCGGCCAGCACACGCAGCACGCTCGGTGGGCTGTGCCAGCGCAGCACCGCCAGTGCCTGGGCCAGCACCGCGCTGCCGGCCGCCTCCAGGCCGCGCTCGATCCAGGGCGCGGCGCCACTGATCACAAAAGCGAAGCGGCCGCTGGCATGACCGAGCTGGCCGAGGTCAAAGACAAACTGGGCCGGCGCCTCAGGGCCTTCGTGCAAGGCCAGCATCGGTGCAGGCAGCGCCGAGCCGGGGCTTTCCAGATAGACGGTCACGATGGGCTCAAAGCGCAGCCCGCGGGCCAGCGCGGCCCAGCCGGGCGCGAGCGGCTCGGCCAGGCGCGCGGCCTCGGTGGC